>DAIOUP010000163.1:0-5342 GCA_036759465.1 Bacteroidales bacterium | reverse complement strand
TCATTAATCTGTTCGGCATAGCCTGCAGACTACCACAAACAGATTTTTAAAACGCCTAACCATCTGCAAAAACGCCAAACGTATTAATTCTTGCCCCCAACAGTGAAATAAAACACTGTGCCCTTTCCTGGTGCCGATTCGTACCAGATTTCGCCCTGATGCCTGTCGAGGATACGCTTTACGGTGCTCAGTCCCACACCTGTGCCCTGAAATTGTGTGGACGAATGCAAACGTATAAATGGTTTAAATAGGTGTGAGGCCTTTTCCATATCGAAACCCACTCCATTATCTTTTACATACATAATCTGTCGGCCTGACAATTCGGTCATACCAAGCGTCACTTTTGGCGAAGCAGCTTTCTGGCTGTATTTCAAGGCGTTGTTAAGAAGATTGTTAAGCACCACACGCATCATACGTTTATCGGCCGTCACACTTATTCCGGGCTGGATATGAACCTGACAAGGATGTTTGTAAACAGAACGACGCAGGTCGTCAACAATCTCTGCCGCCAGCGCTGAAATATCGACCTGTTCAGGTTTGATTTCAGCCCGGGTTGATCGCGAAAACTCGAGCAGGTCGTTGATCAGATTAGCCATATTGTCGGCCGATGTGCTTATCCAGCTGATGTATTCATGAGCCTGCTCATCCAATTGTTTTCCGTAATCGCTTTTGAGCAGTTCGATGAAACCCTGTATTCCGTTGAGCGGAGCTCTGAGATCGTGCGAAACCGTGTGAGCGAAGGCCTCTAGCTCGGCATTGGCTGATTTCAAGTCTTCATTAAGAATCTGCAGTAGTCGCTGTGCCTCTATGAGTTGGCTATTGCGCGCCATCGCTGCTTCGTAAACCGAAAGAAGCAGGTCGAGAATTTGTTTTTTGTCGGAGTTGATCTGAAAACGCTGGCCTTGAAAAACGATTTCCATGCTCATATCTCCGGCACCCTGTTCGCGGATGATTTTGTTGGTAAGCAGGTAGTTGATGCGCGAAATAAGGTATTTTTCTTCGTAAGGTTTTGTGATGAAGTTGTCCGCTCCAGCCTGCAAGCCTTTAATTATATCGAGGGGATCGCTCAGTGATGTGAGCAGGATAAAGGGAATGTTGCGGAGTTCGGGATCGGTTTTGACAGTTTTACAAAACGTGTATCCGTCCATCACTGGCATTACAATATCCGAAATTATGAGCAGTGGCATTTCAGCTTTTGCCTGATCCAGAGCCTCTTGCCCGTTTCGGCAAATGATATTTCTCATATTGTACTGCTCAAGCAGATGTTGCAGTTGCTTTGCCTGAACAACCGAGTCCTCTGCAGCAAGGACATAGCCTCCTGCGGCCATAAGGTTGAATGCGGGATTCATGCGTTATAATTTTTTACAAGTTTTAAAATTAGGTCGGCTATGGCATGAGGTGGTAATGCATGTAAATGAGCATTGAGCTTTGCAGCCTCGCCCGGCATACCGAAAACCAGACATGACTGCTCATCCTGGATAATAGTATATGCTCCTGCATCGCGCAATTGCTTTAACTCGGCTGCACCATCGCGCCCCATGCCCGATAGCAATACTGCAATTACATTGCCTCCGAAAACCTCGTAAGCACTTGAAAATAAACGGGCTACGGCAGGTTTATGCCCTCCAGCAGGCAACTCGTCCGAAATCCCGATATGATCTCTACTTAATATCACCAAATGCCTTGGCATGGCGGTAAGGTAAACCTTTCCAGGAAGCATTTCGGTACGTGTGCTAACAATATGCACCTCCTTGCCAGTGGTTTCGGCCAGCCAGTGGCAATAGCCTTCGGCAAAACGCAAGTCTATATGCTGCACCACAGCGATGGGTAAAGGAAAATTGGTTGGAAGCCGCTTCAAAATAATCTGCACGCCCTCAGGCCCTCCGGCAGATGCGCCTATAACGAGAACGCGGTATGCACCTTCTTTTGCTTTGGGAGGCTTCTCGTGGAAGCTTCCCTGAAACGATCCCTCAGGCTGCTTTCCTAGCTGCCGGCGGCGAATAACTTTCACACCCGCCATGGCACGCAAGGTACGGATATAATGGCGCGACTGACGTTCGTGATCAAGATGACCCGGACCGGCAGGTTTTTCCACAATAGCAACTGCTCCGGCAGCTAAAACTTCCATCGAGAGGGCGGTTTCGCCCGATTTATAACGAGAGCTGGCAATAACGATGGGAACCGGAGCCTGCTCCATAAGGCGTTTTGTAGCCTCGATACCGTTCATTTGCGGCATCTCGATGTCCATACTCACCACATCAGGGTTAAGCAAAGTCGCCTGTTTGACAGCCTCTTCGCCATTGCGGGCAATTCCTGCAACCGTCATTCCCGGCTCGCGTTCTATGATCCACGCAAGCAGGTTGCGTACGACTAAACTATCGTCGACAATCAAAACCCTGATGGCGGACTTTTCAGACATCAGACAACAAGTCGGTTTATCGTTTCGATAAGATTACCTTGTTCAAAATTACTTTTTACGATATACGCACTCGCTCCGGCCTCTAGGCCGCGACGACGATCATCATCGCTTTCGAGCGAAGTTACAAGTATAATGGGAAGGTTTTCGAAACCCGACATACTCCTCAAGCTTTTTGTAAGCTCAAAACCATTCATGCCGGGCATCTCGATGTCGGAAACGACTGCATCAAAGGTTTCGCGCTGGGACATTTGCAATGCTTCAATACCATTTACAGCAGTCGTCACCGCAAAACCGGCAAGTTCGAGCATTGTGCGAAGCATATTGCGAACGGTGAGTGAATCCTCGGCAATCAGAAGCCTGATCACCTTTTTGTCCGCTATACTTGTTCTGGCCACCGAATCCTGACTGGACAGCAATCCCGGCTTGAGCACAGGTACAATGCTTGCGTCGCCAAGCACCAGCACCCCCGAGAAAAACCGGTTTGCACCAAGACCTTCATCAAAAGGCTTAATCACACCCTCTTCCTCGCCCAGCACATCATCCACCACCAAAGCCACCAACTGCGCACCTGCGTTCACAATAAGCACATTGAATGTATCGACCTGATCAGCTCCGGGCGACCGCTGAACACCAAGCACGGCATCAAGGGAAAGAACGGGCAATTGTTTGTCATCAAATACCAGACAAGGCCTGGCCGCCGGAAAAAACAGTTCGTTTCGCTGAACCCGCATCGCTTTCTGAATCGAAGACGTGGGTATGAGAAACTGACGACCTGCCACGCGCACCCTTATGCCTTTGAAAAGCGCCAGCATTCTCGGCAGTGTAATGGTAAAGCGCGTACCCTTGCCCTGCTCAGTATTCGTATCAATTGAGCCCGTGAGTGAGGCAACCTTGTCAGCCACAATCGACATGCCCAATCCATGACCAGAGATTCGACTCACGATCTGGCTTGTTGATACACCGCTTTTGAATATCAACCGCAAAGCATCGCTTTCCGACATTGAATCGGCTACCTCTGAAGTTATCAAACCCTTGTCAACGGCTTTGCGACGCAGCGCTTTTGTATCGATGCCTTTTCCATCGTCAGCAACAACGAGCTCTGCCTTACCTTCGGCGTTAATATGCATCTTAACCAATAACTTCCCCTTTGCATGTTTCCCAGCTGCCTCACGCTGCATAGGCAATTCGAGACCATGGTCGATGCAATTGCGCACAAGGTGAATGAGGGGATCTTTAAGACCCTCCAGAATTCTCTTGTCCAGTGTAACTTCACCGCCCTCCAGTTCCAACTCAATCTGCTTGCCCGATTCGGCGGCAATATCGCGTACCATTCGCGGCAGGACCGCAAAAAGCTCCGATGCAGGAAACATTAAGGTTTGCTTGAAACTGTATATTAACTCGTCTGTCATGAGTCGAAGCTCATGGGCATGTTTTTCGAGCAATCCAGCCAGACGGTTTATGTTTTTTGAAGCTTCATGCAAACGACGCTTCACAAGCGCTCTGTCGTCATTCTCATGGATGAGGGCAGAAATGCTCAAACCGGAAAACACTTTCTCAAGCTCCTCCGAAACAAAGGTAACCGACGAATTTCCGGAAGCCAATTCTTCAGCAAGTGTTAGGAGGTGATTTAACCTTTTCAGCGATACCCTCACGGTTTCGCTATCATCGCGCTGCGGCCTTTGCTTTGGCATGGATTCTTCTGCAGCAGAAGCCGGCTGGTCGACGGGTATCTCTTCCTGCGGCAAGATTATTTCCTGCGATTGCTGGGTGTGGTGTGGCTGCAGTTCATGCTCATCCGCATCAAGCAGGCCCATCAGCTTTGGTTTGGTCTGAATTTCGATGCCACCAATTGCAGCGCACATTGCCTCGGTACGTGCCACAGCATCTGGTCTGTCGGAGCTATCAACCAATAAGCGCAGCAGATCCAATGATTGGTGAAACAGGTTGTACATGCTCGACTGCAACGTCATCTCACCATTTTTCAGTTTCTTCCACACCTCCTCCAGACTCATGCACAATTGCTCTATCAGCGGATAGTTTACCGATCGTGCTGCGCCTTTCAGACTATGGGTCGACCTGTAAATTTTCTCCGTGAGGCTTTGACGAGTATCTTCGCTTACCCCCTGCTCCAGTTCAATGAGCGACAGCTCAATAGTTGCCAGCAATTCATTGGCCTCGAGGTGAAAGTCTTCACGTAGCGCTTGAAGAAACTTGTCCATTCCCTTCTTCATTTAATGATTTGTACTCGTCAGCATCGCCTGAAACGCCTCTGGATCAAGCAGGACCATGCTGTTTGCATAGGTCGCCTCAATGAGCGCATGGTTCTGGCCCTTTAGCAATTGATCGTCAGGAAGAAAACCTAAGCCTTCAACATTTTCGGCCTGAATACCATAGACAATCTTAGTTGCCTGAATAATTACAACCTTGCTTAAATCCACAAGGCCCTTCTGCTCAATACCTAAAGCCATTTTTAGGTTGATGAGCGGGATGATTTTTCCCTGCCTTTGAATAAAACCCGGAACAAAATCAGGCATGCCCGGAATGTGAACCGGTTCAGTAAGCTGTATTACCTCGATTACATTTTGCACCGGTATCGCATAACGTTCCGGACGAATCGTAAACATCAGGGCCGACAAACCGCTATACAGACTCTTGCTTTCCTCCTTCGATTTGCTTATTCTTAAAGCCCTCTCTTCCAGAATTCTATCATTTGATTTCATCATAACTCATCAATGCTGCTTTACAAATTTCCTTTAATGTGGCAACCTGCATGCCGGCGAAAACTGTCTGGGCGGGCGGCATGGCGTCGAGGGCCTTGAGCATAAGTTTAAGCTGTCGCTGTGCTTCGTGATGCCTGCCATTTTTCTGCTCCACAAACGCCAGCTGAAAGCGTGCCTCATGAAAATCGGGATCGTTACAAGCG
>DAIOUP010000162.1:0-5372 GCA_036759465.1 Bacteroidales bacterium | reverse complement strand
TAATAAGATAAATCCAACAAAACTCGAGACGACAATAGCCGATGAACTGGCGATGGCCGGATTGCGAACAGGCCCTTGCAGGAACTTGGTGAAAAAGCCCATCTCCCAGCCGAATTGTTCAGCGCCGAGGGGTAATAGGTAGTAAACGCCAAAATGCACGAGAATTGCCGTTATGGATGCTGCGAATGGCACCCAGGCTTTTACGTTTTTGACAAAGATACCGAAAATGACAGGAATGAATGCCGCACTGAAGTAGGCGTAAACGCCGTTTTGTGCAAATATGCCCACGCTTAGCTTTGGGGCGGTTAACTGCTTGTTCGACAGATAAATGGTTATCATGGCCATCCCGACAATCGCCAAACGGTTTACCGTAACGAGTTTGCTTTCGGGCAGCTTCTTGCCCAGCAGCGGCTTCAGCAGATCGGAGGTAATGGTGGTCGATACCGACTGCACCAGCCCTTCCAGTGTCGACATTCCCGCAGCAATAAGTCCAAGAATTACAAACAATCCTGCCACCAATGCCAGCGGACTGCCCGCGTAAACAGCACGCACATAGGCAGGGATAATGCCATCGTTGGGCAGCGCCTTGCCGTTGAAGCTAAGGTCGGGGAAGGTAAGCCTGGCATACAATCCGGCAATAACGACCGCAAAGAACAGCAGTTCAACGATCACGGCCGTTACGAGAAACTTGTTTACATCGCTTTCTCTTTTCAGCAGCAGCGAACGAGTGATAATATGTGGCTGAACAACGATGGCAATACCAACAACCACCTGGGCAAAGATGATTTCGTAAAAGTCGCGGAAAAGCGGACTGTTGGGGTTTGTCGGCTTCACCAGCTGAGGGTTGATGGCGGCCAGCTTTGAAAAGAAACTGCCAATACCATCCTTAAAATGATCGTAACCGCTGCCAATAAGAAGAATGGCAACAACAATCATAATTGCGGCCTGTATGGTATTGGTGTAAACCATGCTGTTGGCCCCGCCGAACATCATATAGCCGAAAACAAAGACCACAATGCTAAGCATTACGATGGTTTCGTTTAGCTGAAGGGCTGACGAAAGTACTTTGGTGAGTGCTACCACAATGAGCACAATGAATGTAATTAGCAACAGCGCCAGTACGCCCATTGCCAGGGCAAAAGGTCTGCTGTTGTAGCGCGAGCCTATCCACTGTGCAAGTGTCAGGGCTTTCACGGTTTGCCCGTAGCGCCTGAAGCTTTTGGTGAGCAGCACAAGCGAGGTAACCGCGGCCATTGGTAACGCTATGGCATAGCTGATGACGCCTGATACACCGAAATTGGCAATAAAGCCCGGGTTAATGACAAATGTTGCGGCGCTGGTCATCGAAGCGGCCAGGGAAAGACCTACGGCCACCGGCGAAAACACTACGCTGCCAAGGGCGTAATCACTCAGGCTGCGGGTTTGACGTGCTCCGCGAAACACAAGATAGAGCAGGCCTGCCATATAAAGCAGCACCAAAATCCAGGCTCCCGTGGTTTGTGCGTTGGCTTCCATCCTTTAGTATCTGAATGCAGCACTTGCGAAGGCTAATCCGCCACCCGATCCGATGAAATACATCAGGTCGCCCCGATTAACCTTGCCTTGCAAAATGGTTTGGTGCAGGGCAAATGGTATGCAGGCCGATCCGGTATAACCGTATTTATGCATTACCGTAGGGGCTTTGGCACGGTCAACGCCCAGCCTGTCCATAGTTTCGCGAATGCTGTTAATATTAATTTGAGTCAGAAAATAATGGTCAACCTCCTCCGGCTGCACGCCAATGCGTGCGTTCAACTCACGAGCCATCATACTCCACATTTCGGGATTGAGTTCTTTTGGGAATTTGGTAACAAATTTCAAAAGCTGGTCTTTGTTTTGGATAACCTCAGGGCTTACCGGCTGATTCGTTCCACCGGCGTAAATGCCCATATAACCGTAATATTCCCCTTTTGTGGTGAGTTGGCTGGCCAGATAGCCCCTGTCGGTATTGATTTCAGCTTTGAGGATGACAGACCCTGCACCGTCGGCAAATAGCGTAACGGTCTTTTTGTCGCTCATGTTCAGGTATTTACTCATGGCGTAGGCCCCGATTACCATCACTGTATTGTAATTTTTGTCGGAGCTGATGTATTTTGCGCCAAGGTCGAGAGCCGTAACGAATCCTGCGCATGCAGTATTCAGGTCGAAGGTGCCGGCCCGGTGCATGCCCAGCAAATGCTGAACTTTCGAAGCGGTGGAAGGGGATATGTACTCCGGAGTATCGGTCGAAATTACGAGCAGGTCAATCTCTTCCGGCCTGATATTGCCGCGGTTCATGGCATCGCGGGCCGCTTCCACGCAAAGGTCGGCCGTGCTCTGGTTTTCGCTGCACCAGCGCCTTTCGTATATCTCAACATTTTGTTCGAGCCATTCGCTCACGGGTTCGCCAAGCAGCGTGTCGAAATAGCTATTGGGCACCACGCGCTCCGGCGCATACATGCCTGTGGAGTGTATTACTGCATTCCTTGCTTGCATCGCCAACAATGTTACCCAATGACAACTCCACCGTCAACACTCAACACGGCGCCATTGATAAAGGCTGCTTCGTCGCTGGCAAGAAAAGCATATGCCGCTGCAATTTCCTCGGGTTTACCCAAACGGCCCAGAGGCGTCTTGTCGCGCATTGAACTCAGCACGTTTTCGGGCATTTTGGCCACCATCTCGGTGGCAATGAAGCCTGGCGCTATCGCATTAACAGTGATACCTTTGCGTCCAAGTTCTTTGGCCAGGGTTCTGGTCATGCCAATTAAACCGGCTTTTGCAGCAACATAGTTTGTTTGTCCAAAATTGCCATAGAGCGCCACAACCGAGGAAGTGTTGATGATGCGTCCGCTGCCGCGTTCGAGCATATAGTCGGCCACTGCCTTAGTGCAGTTGAATACACCGGTGAGGTTCACATCGATCACCTGCTGCCATTGCTCCGGACTCATTTTTTTCAGGGTGCTGTCGCGCGTGATTCCTGCATTGTTGATCAGGATATCAATACGCCCCATGAGTTCGATGGTTTTTGCTGCCGCGTCTTTAACCATATCAAAATCAGCGGTGTTTACTTTTTGGAAATAGGCTTTTCCACCTGATGCAATGATTTCGGCAACAGTTTGAGTTCCTTTTTCTTCGTTGTAGTCCCAGATAACAACACTTGCCCCTTCGCGGGCAAAACGTGCTGCGGCTGCTTTTCCAATTCCGTCAGCTCCGCCGGTTATGACGGCTGTCTTTTCGCTGAAATTATACATTGTCTTTACGTTTTGTTTTTATCGTTCTAACAACATAGAAATACCTTGACCGCCACCTATGCAAAGTGTGGCAAGTCCTTTGTGAAGATCTCTTTTCTTCATTTCATAGAGAAGGGTGGTCAACACACGTGCACCCGAAGCGCCAACAGGGTGGCCTAATGCAATGGCGCCGCCGTTCACGTTCACAATTTCGGGGTTCAGTCCAAGGTCCTTTACCACGGCCAGCGATTGGGCGGCAAATGCCTCGTTGGCCTCGATGAGTTCAATGTCTGATATGCTCCACATGGCTTTTTGCAACACTTTTTTAGTGGCTGGCACAGGGCCGTAACCCATAATTTTTGGGTCGAGACCGGTGTAGGCATAAGCTACAATGGATGCGATTGGCACAAGACCTAAGGTTTTGGCTTTCTTATCGCTCATCACCACCACCATGGCTGCACCATCGTTGATACCTGAGGCATTGCCGGCCGTAACGGTTCCGTCGGGCTTGAAAGCAGGTCTCAGTTTGGACAGTTTATCGATAGTCATCCCGTGTTTCGGAAACTCGTCGGTGTCGACTACTACAGGATCAACTTTTCGCTGCGGCAATGTCACTGGCACAATTTCATCGGCAAAACGACCACTTTTCTGGGCTGCCTCGGCCTTTAGCTGGCTTTGCAAGGCAAACAGATCCTGCTCTTCGCGGCTTAAGCTCCAACGTTCGGCAATATTCTCAGCCGTAATGCCCATGTGCACATTATCGAAGGCATCAGTTAGTCCGTCGTAAATCATGCTGTCTACCAGCGTGCCGTCGCCCATGCGATAACCTTGCCTTGCTTTGGGCAAGAGATATGGTGCGTTCGACATGCTTTCGGTGCCACCGGCAAGAACAACCTCTGCTTCACCGGTTTGAACAAGCTGGGCTGCCATGGCAACTGCCCTCAGTCCCGATCCGCACAGCTGGTTGATGGTCATTGCAGGCGTTTCAAGCCTTGTGCCTGCTTTTACACCGATCTGACGGGCAATGTTTTGACCCAGCCCGGCCGAAAGGATATTGCCGACTAGAACTTCCTCCACAAGTTCGGGAGCAATGTTTGCCCTTTTTAGAGCTTCTTTGGCAGCAATGACGCCCAGATCAACTGCGCTCAATGATGACAAAGCTCCACTGAAATTTCCAATCGGTGTTCGCACAGCAGAAACAATGACAGCTTTTTCCATATAATTGTATATTAATGATTTACAACTTTTAGTTTCTTGAACGCTTCATTAATTAGCAAAAGAATAGCGAGTTTGACGAAAAGTAAAGCCAGAAAGCGAAATTAGAAAGGTTGACTATAGCTATTATTGCGATTGAAAGAATTATAAATATCACAATAATAAGGTATTATGTGAATTATTAACTCCTTGACATATCTCATCAAGTGTATAAAATTTTTGCAACAACTTATGAATGTTTCGAAAATTACCATTTGCTAAAATTGTAGTTTTGCAGGGATGAAAGCGCGTCTTTTCCTATTACTGCTTGCTTCGTGGCTTTTCTCCGGACAAGTTGCCGCCCAGGTTTTTAAAGGATTTGTCAATGCCGGTCTAAATATGGCTCAGGTTGATGGGGATGAAGTTTACGGATACAAAATGCCTGGTTTGCATCTCGGTCCAGGGGTTATGCTTGGCGTGGGCAAAAATTTCGATGTGTCGCTGGAGGCTGCTTATACCCAGCGGGGAGCCAATGAAAAGGCACAGTACTTCACCATCCGCGGCAATGATACACTGACAGGAGCCTACCGCCTGCGTCTTGATTATTTTCAGATTCCTCTGATGTTGCATTACACCGATAAGGACCTGTTCACCGCCGGCCTCGGTTTTTCCTATGCCCGACTGGTTCGCGCAGAAGAATTTGAACACGGTAAACAGACTGCTACCAATGCAGGTAATAAGGTCTACAGCCCGCAGGACTATAACATCCTGCTCGATCTCAAATACAGAATGGTTGGTAGCTTGCGGTTATCTTTCCGATACGAATATTCTGTGGCCAGAATCCGCACCCGGGAGTTTACCTCGATTGGCGGATCAACGCCCTGGACGAGGCACCAATATAATAATTTAGTAAGTCTAAGATTACTC
>DAIOUP010000161.1:0-5373 GCA_036759465.1 Bacteroidales bacterium | reverse complement strand
ATTCAGGAAAACAAAAAGAAACCCGTGAAGAAATCCGCTTTCCAAAAACGATTGGAAGAGGCCGCCCGCCAGCGTGGGGTTAAATAAAATGTCGGGATATGCAACTAACATATTATGAGCGCATTGGACGGGATACGCTCAGGTCGCTTGTGGAATATTTTTATGAGGGTGTAAAGGAAGACGAGGTTCTGCGGCCGATGTATGAAGGCGATATGGAAGCCGCCGAACTGCGATTGTTTCTATTTTTGGTACAATACCTCGGTGGGCCGGCCACCTATTCAGAACGCAGGGGGCACCCGCGCCTCAGAATGCGGCATGCGCCGTTTCCTATCGACGAAAAAGCGCGCGACCATTGGCTAATGCGCATGAAACATGCAATGGATCAGGTGCATATGGACGCAGAAAGCCGGGCCTTTCTGTGGAACTATTTTGTGAGCACGGCCGACTTTTTGCGCAATAAAGCGTAGCAGCAGTCTATTTTGCCGATTCACCCTCGAACTGATCTTCCTTATTGGCAAACAGGATGTTGAAGGTGGTCAGGCTGCCGTAAATACGGGTAATGTATTGTTGCAGGTTTATCTTGTCTTCATCCGAAAGTTCAGAGGCATTAATGCGCTGCTCCATTACCCTGAGTCTGTCGCGCACCATGACAATCTTGTGGAAAAAGGTTTCGACAGGGATCTCCTTGGCTTTCAGGTTTCTGTCGGCCGGCTGCAGGATCATCATGCCGCCTTTCCAACGACTGCCCAAAGGGACGGTTTCCTGAATGTCGGAAAATCTTCGCAACACCTTTGTGATGATCTTTTCAACCTTTTCGAAACTTAGCATATCAGTTTCGCTGCCTACATAATCGAGTACTTCCAGCCCGGCAAACGATTTCAGTATCGTTCTATTGCCAAAATCGATGAAAGTGATTTCGTAAGAATCGGCGTATACCTGTATCACAACGCCTTTACCATATTGTGGGTGCTTTACCCTTGAACCAATTCCCAGTGTGATGTTTTCCATAATAGCATTGGTTTGTTTACATCGTTCTTTATTCGATAATTTCTTTCAACGAAAGGTCTTTCGCATTTATTGCTGCCTATGTCAGTCCTGCTGATGTTGATCGAACAGACCAGGTCTTCTTTTCCTTGTTCGTTCGGTGGCCTGTTGAATACGCCATTCCCTGATCAGTTTGTCATTGCCACTTAGCAAAACTTCGGGTACCTCCCAGTCATTGTAAACGCGGGGTCGGGTATATACCGGAGGCGAAACGAGTCCGTCCTGAAAAGAATCGGAAAGCGCAGAAGTTTCGTCGCCCAACACACCGGGTAATAGCCTTACAATGCTGTCAGTAAGCACAGCGGCGGCAAGCTCGCCACCCGAAAGCACGTAGTCGCCAATGGATATCTCCATGGTTACAAGGTGCTCGCGTATCCGCTCATCTATTCCTTTGTAATGCCCGCAAAGCATGATAAGGTTATTTTTGAGCGACAAGGCATTGCTTATACCCTGATTGAGCAATTGCCCGTCAGGACTCAGAAATATCACTTCATCGTATTCGCGTTTCGACTTCAAATGGCTAATGCAGCGATCAATAGGTTCGATCATCATCACCATGCCGGCACCACCGCCAAATGGGTAATCGTCAACCTTGTGATGTTTGTCGGTGGTGTGGTCGCGCAGGTTATGGATATTTATGCTGACGAGGTTTTTTTGAACGGCCCGCTTGATGATGCTTTCGCTGAACGGCCCATCGAACATTTCGGGAAATATGGTGATGATGTCGATGTTCATTACTGAAACCAATAAGTTTTAATGTTTACAAATTCCTTTATGCCCGCCTCGCCCAGCTCTCTCCCGAAGCCGGAATTTTTTGTGCCTCCGAAAGGCAGTCTTGGATCTGACTTTACAAGGCTATTTACGAACACACTTCCGCATTGAAGTTGGGATGCAAGGTGAGCGGCAAGCTTATTGTCGGTAGTCCAAACCGAAGCTCCAAGCCCGTAAACCGATTGGTTGGCCAGTTGAATGACTTCTTCGGTGGTGCTGAAGCGTGTCAGGCACATCACCGGCCCAAAACTTTCTTCGTTCCACAAAACCATGCCTGGCCGCACATCTTCAACAATAGTGGGCATGAAAATGGAAGGATGCATGTCAAACGCTTTGCCTCCATAGCGCAAACTGGCTCCCGCGGAGAGGGTTTTGTCGAGCTGTTGCAGAATCTGTTCAAGCAGATCGGGTCTCGCCATTGGCCCTATCGTTGTGTTTTCGTCCAATGGATTGCCGGGCTGAAGCGCAGAAAGCAATTCAACCTGTTGATTAACAAAATTTTCGTAGATATCCTCGTGAATCAAAAACCGCTTGGCTGCAATACAAACCTGACCAGCGTTGAGCATTCGCGACATCATACCCGTTGTGCAGGCATTGCCAAACTCCGCATCCGGGAAAACAATAAAAGGGTCGGAGCCCCCAAGTTCCAGTACAATTTTTTTCAGGTGTTTTCCCGCCAGTGCAGCAACGCTGCGTCCGGCCTTCTCACTTCCCGTGATCGTTACACCTCTGATTGCTGGATGTGCAATCACTGTTTCAGTCAGGTCAATATCCATCACAAGCAATCCAATCAGCTTGTCGGGGAGGCCGGCCTCCTCAATAGCTTCCATTATGGCAAGGCCGCAACCCGTTACATTGGGGGCATGTTTGAGCACAACAGCATTGCCCGCCATGATTGCCGGCACGGCAAACCTTAATACCTGCCAGAAAGGAAAGTTCCAGGGCATGATGGCAAAGAGTACCCCAAGCGGTTCGAACTGTATTTTCGACAACTGAGCATCGGTTATCACCGTCTTGTCGGCCAGATATTCGGCGCCCTTTTCTGCATAATGCCGGCATAGCCAGGCACATTTGGCAATTTCGAGCCTTGATTCACGGATAGGCTTGCCCATTTCGAGCGTGATCAGCCGGGCATACGATTCCTTGTTTTTCTCCAGCACCTGAGCAAATGCAAGCAGCCCTGCCGCTCTTTCATCAACATTTTTTTTTGACCAAAGGGAAAAAGCCCTTTCGACCGACTCAACTTTTCTAATCACCTCTTCCCGATCCATAACAGGATATTCAGCAATCAATGCTCCGGTAAATGGGTTTATGCTGCGCATTAAGGCCGTCTTTTGGCTGCAAATTAACGAAAACTTGCCGGCCAATCTGCCAAATTCCATTTAGCCTACTTTTGAACTTCCTGAAATAAAACTGAAAATCATGCTGAAATACCTCGTTTCCGGACTTTTTATTGCTGCGATGTTTTCTATCGAATCGTTGAACGCACAAAACAGCAAATACCCATTACCCCGCAATTGGCAAAAAGCACTCGAAAACCGAACCAGAACAACCAACGGCCTACCCGGTGAGCGTTATTGGCAGAATCGTGCTAAATATCAGCTCAATGCCGCTTTATCAGTGAAGAAAAGCACGCTGAAAGGGCAGGGGACAATAACCTATTTCAACAATAGCCCCGATACGCTCGACAGGCTGATTTTCAACCTCCATCAGGATATTTTCCGTAAGGGAAACAGCCGCGACTGGGATCTCGGAACCGACGATCTGCACGATGGCACAAAAATCCTATCGCTTCAATGGAATGGGCGATCCATTGATCCTAAAGACCAGAACAAGGTTAATCGTCTGGGCACCAAACTGGTCGTCAGACCAGGAATGAAGATTGCTCCGGGTGATTCAGTCCAGATTGAAACCCAGTGGGAATTGCCTGTTCCGTCGAAACGAACCGTCCGTATGGGAAAATACAGCGACACCGTGATCTTTGTTGCCTATTGGTATCCGCAAATTGCGGTTTACGACGACATTGACGGCTGGGACATGATTTCGTATGGCGGCAGCGTAGAGTTTTACAACGATTTTAACGACTTCGATGTAAAGATTAATGCGCCAAAGCCTTACGTTGTCTGGGCAACGGGAGATTTACGGAATGCAAGTCAAATTTTCAGCAACGAGGTGCTTTCACGCCTTAGCACTGCAAAATCATTGGAATCTGTGGTGCGAATTCTTGATGCTGAAGACTATAAAGGAAACAAGGTTTTCAGAAAAGGCGCCTCAAAAACTTATCATTTTACCGCAAAGAGCGTTCCCGATTTCAGCTTTGGCGTGGGCCTTAGTCTGGTTTGGGATGCGGTATCAGTGTCAATCGACAACAAAGTAGGGCACATTCTTGCCTCAGCAGTTTATCCCACGGGTGCCAGACACTGGGATAAAGTGGCCAAATTCAGTCAGTTAAGTATTGAATATATGTCGAAGACCATGCCCGGAATAGCCTTTCCCTATCCCCAGATGACGACAATGCACAACGGCAAGGGCGCCGGAGGAATGGAGACGCCCATGATGGCCATTAATGGAGCACCATCCTCTGAGTCAGGGAACTTTAGCCTGACTTTCCACGAGATTGCACACACATATATGCCGTTCTTTATAGGAACGAACGAGAAAAAGTACGCCTGGATGGACGAAGGATGGGCAACATTGTGGCCGTACAAGCTCACCGACAGTCTTTTTCCGGCCGGTAATTATATCGCCAATCTGATGCGCGGTTATGAACAGGCTGCCGGTACCGAAAACGATTTGCCCCCAATGATTCCTAACCAGTTCATGGCTGCCAACTATTCTACCTTACGACTTGGTTCCTATGTGCGCCCTGCGGCGGCGTATTATTTTCTGGAGCAAACCCTCGGCATTGAGACCTTCGCAACAGCACTAAGGCACTACATGAATACCTGGCATGGTAAACATCCTATTCCGCTTGATTTCTTTTCAGCTTTTGAAAAAGTTGCCGATACCGATCTGAAGTGGTTTTTCGGGCCCTGGTTCTACGATCGCGCCTATCCTGATCTGAGTTTGCGCAAGATAACACCGGAGAACCAAATTGTTGTGGAAAACATCGGCGGATTACCCCTGCCTGTAAACATTAAAATTACTTTTGCGGATGACTCAATTGAAGAAATCGGGCTTAATGCCGATGTCTGGCGCTCAGGCCAACGAACTTTGCTCGTTCCGCTGAGCAAAAAACTACCGGTTCGTGAGGCTGAGTTGGGCAACCTGCTTATACCCGATGTCAATAGGAGAGATAATAAGTTGATAATCATTGATTAAAGTTAAAGCTATGCGAAAAATTCTACTTTTTGCCTTGCTAATCGCTTATCTGGGTCTCGAAGGCCAGATTGCACCCAACACCTATTATATACAGTTTGCCGATAAAAACGGATCGCCTTACAGCATTAACAACCCCTCGGCTTTCCTTACTCAGCGGGCCATTCAGCGCCGTATCAAGCAAAATATTCCGGTAACGGAAAACGATATTCCGGTTAATCCTCAATATATCAGTGGAGT
>DAIOUP010000160.1:0-5409 GCA_036759465.1 Bacteroidales bacterium | reverse complement strand
GCCAAAAAAATTGCCAATTTCAGCTAATTTTTCAGAAGCTTTTCATAGCTTTGGACCATGGAAAAAATGGAGTTGTGCAACAGGCACAGGCGTTTGGCGTAATGGCGGGTGAAGTGGTTAATTGAACATTCTACCTCGCATCAACTTTTGTGGTGTATTGACAGTTATGTGCTCCGAAATCCGCCCGAACGCAAAGCCCGAAAACGTTATGCGGTAACCATAATTTGACATACCATAAAAATGACAATTAATCCAAACAACAATATAAACAACAGCTTAAATGATCACAAAGAACTAATTTCAACTATTAAATCATTAGGACTAACTTTAAAAATCGCTAAAGGAAAATGTATTCTAACTGAGGGTGAGGATGTGAACCATATCTTCATTATTGAAAAGGGGTGTTTCAGAACTTTCCGTTGGATAAATGATGAAGAAGTGACAATTGGTTTTAGCTTTGAGGGAGATATTGATACTTGTCCTTATGCCTTTATCAATCAACTAAAAAGTACAGACTGTATTGAAGCTTTAACCGACAGTCAAGTAATTAAAATTCACCGTAACGAGCTTCTAAATCTTGAACGACAAAAGCCTGAATTGAACAAATATATACAGAGGCTTTTAAGCCACTATATCGAAATACTCATTCAGAGAAATATTGACTTAAGATTAAAAAGTGCCGATCAACTTTATCAAGAATTGCATAAAAGGCAACCCGATAAAGTATATAAGATTCCATTAATGTATATCGCTTCCTACTTAGGTATTTCAAAAGAAAGATTAAGCCGGATCAGAAAAAATTTCAAACCAATTGACTAAGGTCAAATGAGCTGAAAACACCCCTTCGTAATTTTGCAGTCAGATATAAAAAATTAAGGAGACTTGCAAAATGTTACGACTAGCAATTAATTTCGGCATTTGCCTACTGCTCATCTTGACCAGCTGTAAAAAAGACAACCCCGTTGAGCCTTCAAAAGAGGTTCTAACCGACAACCCCAAAATTACCGACATAGATAAATTGGTGGATAACACCTTTAAATCTTATGCTTCAAAAACAAATACGGCAGGTTTTTCTATTGCCCTAATTAATGGAGTACAAGTAAGTCAATACAATTACGGAGAAACCAAATTGGGTAATAAAACTTTACCAAACAACCAAACCCTTTATGAGATTGGTTCAATAACAAAAGTTTTTACAGCAATAGCCACTCATTATTGGGTATCAAATGTTAATGGAATGTTTATAACAACACCCATTGAAAATTTCTTGCCAACCAATCTTAAACCCAAATTATCGCTCAACGATACCAAAATTACATTTAAGCAACTTCTCAATCACACAAGCGGGTTTCCAAGAATCCCGAATGATTTGCCCAACAATAGCAATCCATACAACGGTTACGACAGCACTAAGATGTATAACTACATTTTAAGCAATAACTTACTTCGTACACCGGGTACTTCGCCAACAACCGAACAACAATCCTTTAATTTTTACAGCAATTTTGCTTATGGAATAGCTGGAACTATTCTAGAGCGAAATCATAATCAATCGTTAAATACAATTTTTCAACACTATATTTTCAATGACTTGAATATGAATAATACTACGCTCAATAACATCGAAAGTGTAAGCAATAGGGCATATCCGCATAACATTAACAACAACGCAGCTTATTGGCATTTTTCAGGAATGGCAGGTGCAGGCGGGCTAAAGAGTTGCTTATCGGATATGATAAAGTTTGCACAAAAGCAGCTTAGCACAGCCGTTGGAACTTCCTATCAGATTTGCCAACAACCCACAGTGCAAATTAGTGGCAAAGATTATTTTGGGTTGGGTTGGGAATATTATTACACTACAAATGGTAAACGCATAATTGTAAAAGATGGGGGAACAGGTGGCTTTACGGCATTTATTGCCTTTGAAAAAACTTCACAAAAAGCAATTGTAGCGCTTTTTAATAATGACAATACTAATGGAATGGCTACCCCTTTTGTAAATCTTTTAGAAGAATTCTTTAAATAATCGGAGAACACAATGAAAAACATCATTTTTCTAATAGGTATATTATTATGCCTTGTAAGTAAAACGTTTGCTCAGAATAAGACTCAGAATAATAGTATTGCTTCTGTTTTCGGAAGTAGTAAAACAGAAATTCAATGGAGCGGTCTTCTGGCACTAAATTATCACCAAAGAATTTCAAATGTGAAACCCGGAATAGCAATAGAAGCTACGATTAATAAACACTTTATTGTAGGAGCTTTCGGTCAATTTACAACAGGTAATTTTACAATGCCTTTCAAGGGCTATCAAAACAACATCATAACACAAGATTTTGGAATTATTATGGGTGCTACGCAAAGCACTGATAGGCTCTTTCATTTTGGCGGGCAACTCAAAGTAGGAGCAATTTTGATGCAAGCAGACAGTACTGCCGAAATCAAATTATCACGCCCATTTACACCAACCGCGAAAGATAATGGGATAACGGTTTATCCTGAAATTACCGCCAATATAAATCTAACTAAGAACCTAAAACTGCGAGCATCAACAGGATTTAATTTTCTAATGCTTTCTAAAGAAACAATTGTTAATGAACGGGATTTAGACACTTGGTTTTTTGGCACTTCTTTGATTTATAATTTTAATTAACAAAAATTTAACCCAAATCATGCAATTAAAAATATCTGCATAGGGGATTAGATTTAAGATCAGTGAATTACCTTTGATATCAAAGGCACCAAAAATGTGAAAGGAATTCTAGCGCACACATTATAGTGATAAAGAGGTTACACCATGGGGTGGATTGCTGTTGGTCAAACAGTTTTACGGCCGAATGGGTATGGGTAAAATGCTTCGTTCATTACCCTTTCTTGAAAGGGGTAGCGGGCGTGGATTGGAGCATAGCGAGATTGTTGAGAGTTTTCTGGTTAGCATCATATTGGGTGCTAACAACTGCAGTTCATCCTCACGGTTGGGGTATGATAAGGTAGTCAAGGAAATGTTTGAGTGGAAGCGAGGTATGCCAAGCCAGAGCACCTTGTCGCGATTTTTTCCAAAGTATGATGGAGCAGCGTCGGATGAGATATTTGCCAGGCTCAATCAGTGGTGGTGTGGGAATCTTGGCTACAGGAACATGACCTTGGATGTTGACAGCACAGTTATTACCCGTTTTGGGGATCAGGAGGGAGCCGAGTTGGGCTATAATCCACGCTACAAGGGACGTAAGTCGCACCATCCGATTCTTGCCTTTTTGGCTGAGCCAAAGATGGTGGTCAATTCGTGGATTAGGGCAGGGAATTGTGCCAGCAGCACGGAGTTTGAGGAGTTTCTGGAAAACACCTTTGAGATGATACCCCGTGAACAAATCAGTTTGCTTAGGGGGGATAACGGATTTTGCAGCAACAAGATATTCAACTACCTTGAGGACAAGAGCCTTGACTACATTATCTCAGCGCCCATGAAGGCAGGGTTAGTAGATGCTATCCTTTCGCAGCGTCGGTGGCTGACCACCGCGGTCAAAGGGATAGATGTTTGCTCGATAACCTACAGGGCAAGAGGCTGGAGCAAAGCCAGACGCGTTGTTGTGGTGCGCATGGACAGTGCAGTTCTGCCTCAATGCAAAGGGAAGACACTTTTCAGCGAGCAGGACGACTATCTGCGGTACAGATACAAGGCTTTGGTATCCACCACTACCTTGTCTGATGAATTGGTATGGAAGACATATAATCAGAGGGCAGATGCCGAGAATCAGATCAAGGAGCTTAAATATGAGTACAACATAGCAGGATTCAACTTTCACAGTGAATGGGCTACTGAGTTTGCCTTTCGGTGGGTTACGGTGGCCTACAACCTGATGAGTTACGTGCGTAACACCATCCTGGTCAGCAAGGTAAATAACAGATTATCAACTACCAGATACAATTGCATTGCAATTGCGGCTTACCTGACCACCAATTCAAGACGAAAGACACTCGTCTTGTCAGCCAACGGCAAAAAACGTGATTACCTTGAGGGTCTTTTCCAGAGAATAGATCAATTCAAACCGCCAAATATTGAATCAATTGCATAATCTGGGTTAAACAATCTGATCAGCAATGCCATAAAATTTTCTTATCCCGGATCATCCATTGAAATCAGCACTAAACACGCTTCTTCATTCGTGGAGGTGAGCGTTTCCGATCAGGGACAGGGCATACCGGCAAACGAAATCGATAAGCTGTTCAAGCCGTTTTCGAAGCTGTCTGTATGGCCAACGGCAGGCGAGCGCAGCACAGGTCTTGGACTGAGCATTACGAAAAAGATTATTGAAGCCCATGGTGGACGAATCTGGGTAAGTAGCAAACCAAATTTCGGAAGCACTTTCACTTTTGTAATTCCCATTAAACCACAACATATCCATAAAAATGAACAGAACTTATCTAATTGAATCCGCGTCAACACTCAGACAACCAGGCCCGTCAAGCTCAGAGGCCTACACTCTGGCAGCAGAAAAGCTCGCATCCGAGGTCAGCCGGCGAATGTTGGCACGACCCGATCTTGAAAAGCTTATAGGAGGTTTTGAAAATCAGGAAATGATGCTCGACAACCATAGGAATCATGCCCGGTTCTTTTGTTCGTTGTTCGATAATTACTTCCCTGAAATACTTGTCGATACGGTGATTTGGGTGTTTACCGCTTACCGGAGCCATGGCTTCAATCTTACTTATTGGCCTGCACAACTCGACATTTGGGTTGAGGTGCTAAAAGAAAATCTGACCCCGGAGGCCTTCGACGAAATCTATCCCTTTTACCATTGGATGATTGTAAACAATCCTGTTTTTGCAGCCCTGAGCGAGAAGAATTGAGCAGTATGCTCTGATTTTTTCTATGGTTTACATCGTCCAAACGCAGGCGATGTAGGGTCTGATATGAATTCTGGGGCCTGCTCGAAACGGAAGAATTATTGTGGTCTAATTAATTCTTTAATTGCAAAAAGCCATTTTTACTTAAGTTGTCTAAGAGCGGATTTGTAGGCTTTCTGCAAGGGTGCAAGCCTGCTATCGGTTTTAACGAGGTCGTTGATTACCATTCCATGCCGTCCTACACCGCGGGCCTTGTCGGCCACAGCAAAGAGGGTAGCCGATTTTTGAAGTAGCGAGGACACTTCGTCGCGCCTGAACTGAAACTCCGGAAGAAGTCCGATGAGGCCCATTAAGCCCTCGTCGTTCATTTGTTCGAGGTAATAATCTGCGGCCTGCAATACTATGGGCAAACTATTTTGGTTTCGAACAAAATCGTCAAAATTCTGGTGCTTAATGCCATAGCGTTCTGGCTCAAACTTTGCCACGTCGCGATCGAAGGCAATATAAAGCGGAGCGGCTTTTTTTATTCCCTGCTCGGCGATGGCTTTGAGCACAGTCTGGTAC
>DAIOUP010000159.1:0-5455 GCA_036759465.1 Bacteroidales bacterium | reverse complement strand
TTCGGCACGCGCCCACAGCAGCACAGCCTGGTACAAAAGCACCACCCCCCGCATCCTGCTCAGCGCCTCGCCCGCCGATGGCAGCTCGAAGCAGGAGAGCCAGATCAGGATAGAGCCAGAAGCTACCATAGGTTTCGACTTCTACCACGACTCGCGCTTCCTCGAAGGCTATGCACCCAAATTCTACGGCGTATCCGGAGGCGAAATGCTCAGCACCAATGCCCTTCCGCAACTTCAGGACGGAACTGCCATCCCCTTTGGCTTTGTGAAAAACCAGCACAGCAGCTTTGTCATCCGACTGGAGGAAAGCCTGCCCGGCGAAATCATCCAACTCAAAGACCTCAAGCTCAACCTCATCCACAACCTGAGCCAGCAACCCGAATACCTCTTCAGCGCAGCTGAGGGCGACGACCCCAACCGCTTCCTGCTCGTTTTTGGCACGGTGGGTGTGGACGAAAAGCCTGCTGCACAAGCGCAGCTGCAGGCCTATATGGCCAATGGACAGCTGTGGGTGAACAACCCGGCCGAAAACAGCCAATTAGCCGTGTTCGACCTGAGCGGACGCCTACTCGTGCAGCAGCAGCTGCGCATTAAAGGCCTGCAGCAGCTGAATCTGAGCCTGCAAAAAGGCGTCTACATCCTGCGCCTCACCGAAGGCAACAGCAGCCTGAGCACCAAAGTCATCAACCAGTAAAACAAGAAAGGAAACACGATATGAAAATCATGATAAAGACACTCTTCCTTGCTGCTTTTCTTACCTTTTCGGTAAATGCCCTATTTGCTCAGGGGCCGCCGCCGCCACCTGCCGGAGGCCACGGCTCGGGCGGCAATCAGCCCGCCGGAGGCGGCGCCCCCATCGAAGGCGGTGTGAGCATACTTTTGGCGCTGGGTGCTGCCTATGGGGCGCGAAAGGTGTATCAACTCAGGAAAAAAGAAGAAATTAACGATTAGTCCAACGATCCCTGATCAGTCAGGCTATTGTTTTTAACTTCGCAAGATTCTAAATCCGGCCAACGCCGGATTTTTTAAGTGTATGCAAGTTTGATGTTATATTTCCCTCCCGGTGTTGCCAGTCTGATAAAATAAATGCCCTTTCTGGGTAAAGAAATTCCGGTAAAAACATCACCGTAACCCCGAAAAACAATTTGCTGCTCAGCCACGAGTTTGCCTTGCAAATCAAAGATCGCCAAACCTGCCTTAATTTCATTATTGCTTTCAAAACGGATGATTAGGTTTCCGCTCCTATTCAAATAAGCTTTAAGCGGCTGTTGCTTAGAACTTTCCCCTATATTTCCGATGATACCAAGGTGCTGCCGCAACAGGTCGGTAAACTGGTCGGGGGTCACAAACTCCACAGAAGCACCAACAGTCTGATTGAGCTGAATTTGCTGCATCAGGGTGCGCAGGCGCGGCAGGGTGATGTCGGCCTGGTTGCTATTGCCAATGGTGAAATTGTCCTGCCTGAGGCGCTGATAGCCAGCCAGCAGAAACGAAGGGCGTGGTTTGCCAACCAGTTTGCTGGCTATTCGGGTGGCCGCCTGTTGCAGATCGGTAACGGGGGCATAAAAGGTTTCGTCGTTCACATGGTTGTAGAGTAGTCCGCCATACTGCCGGTAAGCCTGTTGGGTTTGCAATCCGGGATCGAAAAGAAAGGTGAGCAGCGCGCCGCTCTCCTGCGAAAACGCCCCCAATTTGTTGTAATTGTAGTTGTTGGAAATGAGCACACCACGATAGCTCGACTCCCCTGCCCCGTTGTAATGCTTGTAAGCGTACACCGATGGGATACCGAATTTTTCGATCAGAAAACCAGCACGTTGCACGGCATCCTCCCTTACCACCGGAGGCAGCATGTCGGCATACAAATAGCCAAGCGGACTGATAACGCTGACAAAGCCATCCGAAGCGCTTGCTGTGCTGTAATAATATTGGGCCATAAAAGGCATCAGGTCGAGCAGGTGCAGGTTGAAACCCCAGCCCAGCGGCACTTGTCCGCGAAGCACCGAATGCCAGGCCCCGGCCTGAAAGCCAAAGTTCCAGTTGCCCGCATCGCCCTCCGAACCCAGAAAAAGCACATAATACTTGTCCTGCAATGGTGTGGTTCCTGGCACAACGGCGGTGGGTCGGTTATAAACGAAATTCGGGTTGGCTGGAAAAACATGATGCCACGAAAGGTTGGACAAGAGCGTTTCGTGAAAGCTGCCACCCCAACCCGAGATCCACTGCACCAAAGACTCAGGCCGCATCCAGCCGTAAACATGAAACAATTGTCCCGGACGTCGGTTGCGCAGCCATTGCATCACCTGTTCAATGCGTGAGGCTTTGGCATCGGAAAGGGAATAAAAGTTGAGTGACTCAGTGCCTGCCAGATTCATCTGAAACATGCGCTGACTCACAGCCCAGTCGGTGATCTCCCTCAGATAAAAACAGCCCGGATTGGTGTATGGCAGGATATTGGCCAGCGCCCAGTCGAGGATGGCAAAATAACGTTCCTCCTGACTCAGCGCATTATTGTTCCATGGATGAGCTGCAAGTTCAAGTCTAGCGCTTACGCTTATGGAATCGCTGCCCCCGAAATGGTTATAAATGGTGATGCTGTCGGGTTTTGGAAGTCCGAAAAAATCGGGGTTGTCGTGTGGTAAGGGAATGCAGTTGGCAAGTCCGCTGATCATGGCTGCTGCCTCGCCCTGCCATTTGAAACTTTGTCCGCTGAAGTTGCCGTAGGTGAGCGATTTATCGTAGGTAACCACACCTGCAATATCCTCCCCGAAACGGTTAATAAGCCCCGAAAAGCTGTTTTCGGTCTGAAAGATGGCGCCGGCGGATGCATAAATATCGCGCCATTGCTCATCGGTTTGGTTGTAGCTCCATGCTTCGTAAACATTTAGCAGATAGAGTCTGGGCGATTCCCTGTTCACTATGCCTGCCAAAGTCATGGCGGCCAGCCGGTATTCGGCAGGTTGTCCGGCCCCGTTGAAAACGACGGCCGGCTGCGAATAACTATTTAAAGCCATGTAAATCAAACAGAAAAGAACACATAATCGACCCATAACCCAAAGTTTGCAGAACAATCTACGAATTAACCCACTTTAAAAAGTCGTAAAACATGATTTATCTTTGTTCAAAAAGCTGTCTGGCACTTTCCTACCAATGAAAATACTTGTTGTAAGCCGGAAGTTTGCTTTTCGCGGCCCGCTGGCAGCCGCCTTTCTGAAAAGTTTCAGCAGCAAACTTCAGGTTTGGGGGTACGCATGGGATGGCGCAAAGCCCTGGCCCGAGATCACCAAAAAAATGCTTTGGGAATCATTTCTTGAAGACACAGAAGTTCCTCTGGCAGATCGGGCAGAAGTTGAAAAACAGCGCTGGGATGCGGTTATCTTGCTGGATGTTGAGGAAAGCCTGGCAAATCAGTTGTTCACGGGCGACAAGGTATATTGCCTTCCTCTTGCACCTTTGTCTGTCACGGATGAACCGGGCGCGCGCGCGTTGAGGGACGCGATCAAAAACCATTCCTTTTTGCTGGTCAGGGACAAACTAAACCTCAAGCCGGGAAATTGACGAGAGACATTTTGGCTGCACTTTTGTACTATCTCTCAAATCGTATCAAACCTAAGGTTTAGATTTTCGGCTAAATAGAACATTCCTGATATCAAAAAACCTGCATTTTTATCAAATGCAGGTCACTGTAAATTTGTAGTTCGTAAAGGTTTTATGCTTCTGCCAGCATTTTCAGCTTGGTTTCGAGCACCTTAAGATCATTCTTGGCCTTGTTGATTTTCTTTTCGTATTCCTGACGCATCAGCTCGCTTTGCTTGCTCGACGAGAAAAAGCCGACGTTATTTTCGAGTGTTTTGATTTCGTCGCGAAGTTTGGTAATCTTCATGTTGAGCTGGGTACGCTCGCGGCGGATGCGATCCGGGCCATCAGGTTCGTCGCGCAGGCTTTCAACCGATTCGCGGATGCGGGTGTGCATCTTTTCATGTTCGGTGAGCTTCATGCGGTCGAACAGCTTGTCAATTTCCTTGCGGAATTCGGCATAAATGCTGTCCTTAACCGACATGGGCACATGGCCTATTTCGGTCCACTGACGCTGAATGGCCTTTAGCCCGTCAAGGTTTGAGTTGCGATCGGCGCTTACTTCAAAGTTGCGCACTTTTTCGATGAGTTCCTGCTTCTTTTTCAGGTTCTCCTCTTCGCGTCCGCGCATATTGCCAAAGTGCTCCGATTTGCGCTCGAAGAATTTATCGCAGGCCGTGCGGAATCGTTTCCAGATTTTATCCGAATCCTTGCGGGGAACGGCGCCGATCTTTTTCCACTCATCCTGAAGCGCTTTCAATTGTTCCGTAGTTTTGCGCCATTCGGTACTTTCCGACAGGGCTTCGGCCTGTGTACATAGGTCGCGCTTGCGGTTCAGGTTTTCGAGCTGCTGGGCTTTCACCTTGTTGAAATAATCTTTCTTCAGCTCAAAAAAGTTGTCCATGGCCGCCTTGAAACGCTTCCAAACGGCATCGTTCACCTCCTTGGGGGCAGGCCCGATCTGACGCCAAAGTTTGAACAGCTCACTAAACTCGTCCGACTTTTTCATCCATTCGCTGATGCTCTCGGCGGGTTCGCTGGCCAGCTCTTCGGCCTTCACGCACAATGCAGCCTTTTCGTCGTAATTCTTTTGCTGCACTTCCAGAATGCGGGCGTAATATTGGCGCCTGTTGGCGTTTATCTTATCGGTAGCCGTGCGGAAACGCTCCCAAATCTCATCTTTTTTGTCCTGCGGCACCGGCCCGATCTCTTTCCACTCCTCGTGATACTTCTGAAGCATCTTGAATGCCTTGACGAGCGATTCCTCAAACACCAGTTCCTCAACCTTTTCGCAAAGCTGAATCTTGGCTTCGAGGTTTTTCTTCATGTCGAGGTCGCGAAGTTCGCGGTTGATCTTTACCTTATCGAAGAATTTCTCAACGAGGAAGTGGTAGCTGTTCCAGAGGTTAGTGATTTCGCCGGCCGGAACCTGACCAATGCTGCGCCATTTGTCCTGCACAACGCGGAACTCATCATAGGTCCTTTTTAGGGTTTCCTCCGAATTGATCAGACTTTTCAATTCCTCGAGAATGGCCATCTTGGCAGCAAGGTTTTCCTGCTTTTGCTTTTCGAGCTGCTCGTTCTGTCTGGCCTTGCTCTCTTTATATTTGGCAAAAGCTGTTTTGTAGCGCAATTCGAGCGGATCTTCGTTGCGGGCAAACGATTCGCGTTCGCCGCCTTCGGCAATAAACTGCTCAAGCTCGCGCTCCACGTCTTCACGGTTGAGCTTCATGAAGTATACCTTGATGGCGGCAACCTTATCCTTTATTTTGGAAATGTCCGTCTCCTGAACGGTTTCCTCGAGCAACTCCACCAGCTGGAGCTTGTTGAGCTCCGACAAATCATGTTGAATTAGGTCTTCTTCCTCGTCTTCATCATGGAT
>DAIOUP010000158.1:0-5459 GCA_036759465.1 Bacteroidales bacterium | reverse complement strand
ACTTTAAAGAGTTGATGGATTTTTTGCCCCAACCCGTTTTTGAGCTCGATATGAGCGGCAATGTAGTTTTTGGCAACAAAGCGGGATATGCCTTTTTTGGTCCGCCTCCAGGCCCGGGAAAAATGCTTTCGGCACTCGACTGCTTCGTCAAGGAGGATATTCCCCGCATCGTGGAAAGCCTTCGACGATCGAACGAAGGATTGCTTACCGAGCCTTCGGAATACACCGCCATCAAACACGACGGCTCGTTATGCCCAGTTCTCGTTTTTGGCACGCCAATCATTAAAAACGGAAAAATTGTCGGCCGGCGAGGCATCATCGTCGACATCTCCGAGCGCAAACGTCAGGAATTGAACCTTCTGCGCGCCAAGGAAGAACTCGAACGCATCAATAACACCCTCGAACAAAGCGTGGCCGAACGCACCCGTGAGCTTACCGAAGCCAACACCCAACTGCTCCGGCTTCAGAAAGAAAACCTGCAGTCGCAGTTCGAAGTGCTCAAACAACAGGTGAACCCACATTTCCTGTTCAACAGCCTCAATGTGCTCACTTCGCTCATCAAAGTTGACCCCGATCTGGCCGAATCGTTCACCGAACGACTGTCCAAAGTTTACCGCTATGTACTTGAAAACAAGGAGAAAGACCTCGTAAACCTGAGCACTGAAATGGAGTTTCTGCAGGCCTACCTTTTCCTACTCGGGATCAGGTTCATGAATAAAATCTTCATCGATATAAAGGTTGAGCAATCATGGCACGATCATCTGATTCTGCCATTGGCCATTCAGTTGATAATTGAGAATGCCATCAAACACAATACCTTTTCAAGATCGCAGCCTTTGCTCATCAGAATTTTTGTTGATAAAGACCAGCACCTGAACATCGTCAACAACCTTAACCTGCGCGAAACCAGGCCCATATCTACCGGAGTGGGCTTAGATAATATCAGCCGCAGGTATGCGCTCATTTCCGACGACAAGCCTGTTTTCGAGAAAACCGAAGGGCATTTTGTGGCCCGCCTCCCGCCGCTAAAACCCGATAAAGTATCATTTGAAAAACCCATGCCATGAAAGTCGTAATAATTGAAGATGAAGCTTTTGCTGCGCTGCGCCTGAAAAATATGATCCGCGACTTCAATCCCGAAATAAGGGTTGTGGCCGAACTCGAATCGGTTAGCGAATCGGTGCGCTGGTTCAGGTCGAATCCCGAGCCAGACCTTATTTTTCTCGACATTCACCTTGAGGACGATCTCAGTTTCGCCATATTCGAACAGATCAACATCAACTGCCCTATCATCTTCACCACCGCTTTTGATGAGTATGCCATTAAGGCCTTTAAGCTAAAGAGCATCGACTACCTGCTCAAACCCATTGTGCATGAAGAACTTGCAGCCGCATTGAAAAAGTATGAACACTTCAGCGGCTTGCATCGCAACAGCCTCGACCTGCAAACCATCAGGCATCTGCTAACTACAGAGGAAAAGAAATACCGCGACAGATTTTCGGTTACAGTAGGCACTAAAATTCGTGTCGTGGAGGTGGGCGAAATAGCCTATTGCTTTGCCATGGAAAACGCTGTTTACATCAGGCTGTTCGAAGGTGCAACCTACAACATTGATCAAACCCTCGACAAACTGGCCGAAATGCTCGATCCGGACAATTTCTTCCGTATCAACAGAAAATACATTGTAAGCTTAAAATCCATCCGCAATATGCACGCGTATCCGCGGGGTCGAGTAAAATTAGAGCTGCATCCCAAATGCGACGATGCAATGGAAACCATTGTCAGCATCGACCGCGCTCATGCCTTCAGGGAATGGCTCAATCAATAGGAAGTACTTTCTGAAGCGCCATTTCAATTAACCAAACAATAACATTGGTTGCCATTGCTTGATTTCATATTCTGGCTATTTTGCACCTGATTGCAAACTTACTCGTGATTAGGTTGATAGCAAAAATCACTCATGCGCCACCAATTGAATATACAGCACAGCCGCGATCCGCGCATAAACTATCGTGGCGCATCGCCCTCGCGCATCGACAACCTTACCGATGCCGTATTCGGCATAGCTATAACGCTGCTGATATTCAACCTATTAAACCCAAACTCATTCTCCGATCTCCTCACGTTTACAAAGACCCTTCCGGCATTTTTGCTCAGCATAGCCATGCTGATGCTGATTTGGAACGAGCATTTGAAATTTGCCGAAGTGTACGCCCTTGACGATGTTTGGCTTACGGTGCTCAACACCCTTTTTATCGGTCTGATCATTTTCTACGTTTATCCGTTGCGCTTTCTGACGCTTTTTTTAACGAATCTGCTCTTTGGCATCGACCTCTCCCTATCGATCCGCGGCGCACAGGTGCCGCAGCTCATGATATATTTTGGCCTTTTGCTTTTCGCGGTGTACTTCGTTCTGTTTCTGATGCATCTGCGGGCCATAAAAATCAGAAACAAGCTGGACCTCAATGCATTTGAGATCCTTTACACCCGAATGCAGCTCAAACGGCTGGTCATTCTGTTTACAGTGCCTTTGGTGAGTATTGCAGCTATCCTGCTTATCATGCCATGGTCGATCAACTGGGCAGGTTTTACCGGAGGCATCCTCTACAACCTCTATACACCAGCCATGATCCTCTGGCTGCGACATTTCAGAAAATTAACCAAACCGGAAGACCATGTATAGTTTTGTCAATTCCACCCTTGGCAGGGAAACTTGGCAACTGCCATGCGAGCCGTTGCAATTGTCAAAGGCAAAACCAAGGGATCTTCCCTTCAGAAATTTCAGGGCTTAGCTTCCACAAAAAAAACTGAATTAAAAAAAATACTTCATGACCTCCACAATTTTCATTCACACTTCGGTTGGCAAAATCGCAGTCCATCATCGTAATAAAGAAGCTGTTGCAACGCCTTTATTTCTGCTTCATGGGGTTTATTTCGATCACTGTCTTTGGGAAGCGCAAATCGATCAATTAACCGACCGCCCGGTATATGCCATCGATATGCCCCTGCACGGGGAAAGTCGCTGCGAAATCATTAAATACTGGACATTAAACGATTGCGCAAAGATGCTCATCGAGATCCTTGATTATCTGAAACTTGACAAGGTCATTGCCGTTGGCCACTCCTGGGGCAGCATGACCATTTTGCGGGCTACGGCCAAAAACCCCGATCTATTTGCCGCCATCGGTTTGTGCAATATGCCTTTCAAAGCCGCTTCGTCCAAGGAAAAGCTAACGATACGATTACAGCATTCTGCAATCATTTTCAGGAAATTGTATATGCATCAGGCGGCAAAAGCGCTAATGGGAAAAGACAGCCTGAAGGACAATCCCGGCCTCATCGACAAGCTTAAGCGACCGATGAGTGTTTTGAACAACAGTCAGATTATCTACACGGATAAAGCCGTGCGGATTGACGCTGAGGATACAACGGATTTAATTCTCGGTCTGAAAGTTCCCGTAAAAGCCCTTTCTGGTAAATCGGACTATGTGGGTTTGCCTCCTCTTCCTGATGTTAATGTTGTCAAAGGTGGTCATGTGAGTCCGCTGGAGGCGCCGGAGGAGGTAAATAATCTCATTGCAGAACTTATCAGGCTGTCAAGCAAATAAACGCTCGGCACTCAATAAAAAAACCTACTCCAGTTATACCGCAGTTTTGGTTGCTGCGAATTCGGTTACGCAATACATTTATTTTTTGTTATCGGCAATATTAAATTCATTTTTCTAAGATCCTGATATACAGTGTTATTAATCTATTTTTTTAAGATTTTGGGTGTCACAGGGGTGTACTGAAGGTTTTGATTGGGCGATTTCCTGCAAAAAGAACGAGAGTAGCATCGCAAGCGTTAAGGTGATCGAAGCATTCCAAGGGCGTTACAAAGTTCTTGTGACCATCGTTGGCAGCGGCAATACCCATGTGGCCGAGCGATTGTTGGTGGTGGCAGAGGAAAAAATTTTTTGTGGGATTCTGATAGGTAATTTTGAGATATACCTTGGTTCCCTTTCCCACTTCCGACTCGAGCCACAGTTTGCCACCAAGCATTTCGGCATAAGCTTTGGCAAAGCTAAGTCCTATTCCAGCTCCTTCATGGGGCCGGGTAATTTCCAGATCGGCCTGTACAAAGCTTTCAAAAACTGCTTTCTGACGGTCGGGCGGAATCGCGGGGCCCGTATCACTGACTACATACAACAAATCGCTTCCGGTGGTCATACATGTAAGGCTGACACTTCCGTTGGAGGTAAACTTAATAGCATTGTCAATGAGCTTTACCAAAGCCGATCTCAGTTTGTATTTATCAGACCTTACTTCGAGTTGCTCAATTACCGGATTGCAAACAAACATCAGGCTTAGTCCCGTTTTTTTTGGCAGGCTTTTCGAAGTATTCAGCAATTTCGGTGATCAAATCAGCAAGCTTAAATCTGTTTTCGTAAACCTCGACAGTACCAGCAGCAATCTTGGCCATCTCTATCAATGCGTCCATTGTTTTCAGCATCCTTTTATTGCTCTGTACAATCCTAACAACAAATGCATCTCTATTGTAGTCATCAGGCGTTGATGTTTGAATAAGGTCCAAAAATCCGACAACTCCATTCATAGGAGTACGGATCTCGTGGGAAAGGTTTTGAAGGAAAATTGTCTTCAGTTTGTCAGACTCTACTGCCTTTTCCTTTGCAATTAGCAGTTCGCGTATGGCATGCTTGAGCTGGGTGATATCTTCTTTTATAGCGATATAATGTGTAATTTTTAATCCTTGCTCATCAAATACCGGTGTGATGACGGCCTTCTCCCAATATAGTTCACCACTTTTTTTTCGATTAACCAATTCGCCCTCCCAGGTCTCTCCTACCGTCAAGGTGTTCCACATTTGCTGGTAAAAATCATCTGAATGGAAACCCGACTTAAGGATACGGGGATTTTTACCTTTAACCTCCTCGAAAGGATATCCTGTAACAATACAAAAAGCTTGATTACAATAGGTAATGTTGCCATTTGCATTAGTGACGATCACAGAAACCATGCTCTGGTCAACTGCTCTTCTCAACAGTCTTAGCTGCTCATGAAGTTTTATTGTTTCTGTTACGTTTATGTTTGCACCAAACACCAAGTGCTCGCCCGACTCGGGGTCGATTGCAGTGGCGGCTTGTGTTAGAAAATGTTGAAGTGTGCCGTCACTCTGGAACTGTCGGTATTGAAGCTGGAAATTATCTTTTTGATTTCGATAGTTTTCGAGAATCGTGTTAATGAACGCCTCGCGATCAGCGGGGTGCACAAAGTCGTAAATATTGTACTTTTTTGCTGGTTTTTGATTATCGTCTAATGAGAGCTGGTCTTTCCACTCATCAGAAACGAAAGTCTCTGATGCACGTGGATTCCATTCCCATAGCGCAATTTTAGTTGATTTTATCCCAAATCATGCAATTAAAAATATCTGCATAGGGGATTAGATTTAAGATCAGTGA
>DAIOUP010000157.1:0-5472 GCA_036759465.1 Bacteroidales bacterium | reverse complement strand
TAGCGATACCGCACGGGGAAACTGGGCTTCAGGGCGTTTTCGGTCCCGCTGATTAAAACGTCAACCTGGCCAAACCTCGTCAAACTTGGATAAATCTGCATGGCCCGGCTCAGATGTCCGTTGCCGGTGCCCTGAACGGCAAAAAGTATCTTCATCCGTTGAATTCTTTGACCATTAAGGCAAATAGTTCGTTGGCCTTCAGCTCGTCAACGGCAAACAACGCATCATCGGAAACGTTTTTCAGACTGGGCGTAAGGCCGCTTTTCCTAAACTCGAACAACGACCATCCGGCCGCCACATCATATTCCAGGGCAGTTAGGTTTTCGATCCAGTCGCCCGAGTTCAGGTATTTGACATCGTGGTGGCTTGTGGGCACCATTCTCATTTCCGGATGATGAATATGCCCGCAAACAATGGCGCCGTAGCCCTTACGGGCAGCGAGTTCGGCCGCGGTGAGCTCGAAATCGTTGATGAACTTCACGGCCGACTTCACATTCTCCTTTACTTTCTTCGAAAACGAGACCTTTTCCATTTTGAACGCCGCTCTAATGCTGTTGATATTGGTATTCAGCCAGATAAGGCTATCATATCCTATAGCACCGAGCTTGGCAAGCCACTTGGAGTATTTCATCACCACATCGAATACATCACCATGAAAAAACCAGGTGTTCTCACCTTCCAGGTCGAGCGAAAGTTGGTTGACGATGTGCAGGTTACCGATGGAAAAACCGTTGAATCGCCTTAACATCTCGTCATGATTACCCGTTATGTAATAAACCTTGGTTTTTCGGGCCGCCATGGCGATGATCTGCTTGACGATTTTCATATGCAGGGGGGGCCAGTAGTGTTTTCGGAATTGCCAGATGTCGATAATGTCGCCATTCAAAATGAGTATTTTTGGCTCAACACTTTTAAGGTAAGCATGAAGTTCGGCGGCCCGACAGCCGCGTGTGCCCAGATGAACATCGGAAAGAACGACAATTTCAGGCCTACGGCGGGGTATTCCCATATAGCATGATTTATAACCTGCAAAGCAAAGCCCGGTATCTGATGTCATTCTTAAGCAATAGTGAAATTTTCTATAACAAAATGAGGATTTTAAATTAAGCACATCAACTTGAATATCGTTAATCATCAAAAATCTGACGAATTAAAGGCCTTAAAGCTTTGGATGAAATTGGCCAAGGACGTGCCTAAGGCGAAGGTCGTTTCTTCTGAGTCACCTGATTTTCTGTTGTTTACATCGCCCAGACAGGCAATTGGTGTGGAAGTAACCAAACTCATAATATTCAGCCAGGAGTCAGTTGTTGCAGATCGTAAGACGGAAGTCGTTCAGTTGTTTTCTGCTAAACTGAATGCCATTGTCAGCAAAAAGACGGAATTGTTTCAGCTTTACAATACCAATCCAAAATTAGTTGAGATATGGCTTCTGATCGTAGTGGATGGTGGATTCTTTGAGTTTGTTCACCGTCAGCTGCATAATGTCGGCAGATCGATCTGGCATCCATTTGCCAGGATCGATTTACTTTTTCCGGATGCCGAAAAAGTGCTCAGCCTCTAAATTTCTTTCATCTAAGTGTTATAACGTATTGCACTTATGCCATGCGACCCATTTATTTGCAAATCTAGTTTGGTTCAGTGCTTTGTTTTAAAAAACAACAGCCGTCCGGGGGGAGCGGCTGTTGTTTTTATATTTTGAAGTTACTGAAGGAATCTTTTATTTGGTTTTCCTGGCCCATTCTTCTTTGTAATACTTCCAGGGCGCCACCAAAAAACCGTAGTTGTAATGTGCATTAGGCTTGTGGTGATCCAGGTGGGCGGTTATCGTGGCTCTTAAGTAGCGATTGGTCAGTTTGTCGAGCATATGAAGCCTGCGATGTACTAGCACATCGTGAAACAGGAAGTAGGACAAACCATAGAGTGCAATGCCTAATCCGGCATAAAACTTCCAGTCGAAGCCCGACTGAATACCGTAGAAAATAAACAGAAAGCTAGGGGTGGCAAAAATGAGAGCAAACACATCGTTCCACTCAAGCTTCCGGCCATCGCGGATGTGATGATCCTTGTGCAATACCCATAAAAAACCATGCATAATATACTTATGCGAGAACCAGGCCACAAATTCCATGAGGAGGAAAAATGCCAGTGTTATTAATGTTGCAAAATACCAGGTCATATTATTCTATTTTATTGGTTTTCAAATAATCTTCGATCTGTTTGAATGCAATTCGGAACCAAACCGTGTATTGCTCAGGATGTGCCTCCATCGATGCAGAAACCTCAGATACAGGCATATACTTCCAGTCGGCCACTTCTTCTTTGTTTATTTCAGGCTTCAAATCGGTACTGCCGACAAAAACATGATCAAATTCGTGCTCCGTTAGCCCTTGCCCTACATCGGCCTTGTAAATGAAGTCGAAGGCTTTGCGCATTTCGCATTGCATTCCCATTTCTTCGAACAGCCTTCGCTGGGTGGCTTGCTCAAGACTTTCGCCATCGCGCGGGTGGCTGCAGCAGGTGTTAGTCCAAAGTCCGGGCGAGTGATATTTGCTCAGCGCCCGTTGTTGAAGCAGCATATCGCCTTTGGTGTTAAACAGAAAAATAGAAAATGCCCTGTGCAGAATGCCTTGAACATGAGCCTCCATTTTCTCCATCAACCCGATTTGTTGGTCTTTGTCGTCAACCAATACTACATATTCCTCAGTCATTCTACTTCTCGTTAAGTTAGGCTATTTGTTTCCATTAACTTCGAAATTCTGGCGCTGCTGACCTGGTCAGGTCTGCTGCGGTCGCGCAAATATACCAATACCATCGACCAGAATTGAGCCTCGTGTTTCCATATGTCGGTATGTTTCTCGAGGTGCGCAAGTATCATTTCGCGGTCGGTGGCAATATGTTGATTATAGTTGAGAAAGGCCGGAGATCCAATTTGAATGGCCAATCTCAGAAACCTTAATTCCACATTATCAGGCATTTGTCCGATGGCCTCTTCAATCATATCGCGCCCCTGACGGAAGTAATTATATTTTGAAACCGGCATAACTGTGTGCAAAGCCAGGTTTGCCGTTGCAACGGCATGGTAGCCCCTAAGAACGACATTTCCATTCCGAGCCCCTTGCGCTGCGATGTGCTGAAGCTCAAGTGCATTATTACGGCTTTCCTCGATTCTAAAAAACAATTTGCGTGCATTTTCCAGATTGGAGGCAATAGATTGATTCGCAATAAACGATAGCAACAACAATAATACCCTCATTTACAATAGGTTGAATTTGTGACGAACATACGAACTTGCCATCAACAGATACTTCGACCCATTATTTATACGAATACGTTTATCCTCCAGCAGGCGTTTGGCATTCAGTCTTTTAATCTTTTGAAAAAGCTGGTAGTAATATACGTAGGTAACATAAACGCCAAGCCTGACACCATTGGGTAGCTGGCGAATGCCTTCAAGCCCGTCGCGAAAATCTTTTTCGATATCCTCTTCAATTTCTTCTTTTTTCATTCGGTCGAAATTGTTGATATCGAGGCCGGGAAAATAGGCGCGGCCAAGGTGCTTGTGGTCGTTGTGAAGATCGCGAAAGAAATTGATTTTTTGAAAGGCCGATCCCAAACGCATTGCAGGAGGCTTCAAGCGCTCATATTCTTCAAGGTCGCCATTGGTAAATACATGCAAGCACATGAGACCAACCACTTCGGCCGAGCCCAGAATATAATCCTCGTAAAGCATCTGGTTATACTCAATCTTGTCAAGATCCATCTCCATGCTTTTCAAGAACCGATCGATATGCTCCCAATGGATATTATATCTGTGCACCGTGTCCTGGAAACTGTTGAGCACCGGATTAAGGCTTATCCGACGGCGGATTGCCTCTTCGGTTTCCTTTCTGAACTCACGCATCAGGGTCTCCTTGTCGTAATCGTGAAACGAGTCAACAATTTCGTCGGCAAGCCTAACAAAACCATAAATGGCATATATAGGGTCATGGTATCGCTTATGAAAAAGCTTGATTCCCAAGGAAAAAGAAGTAGTATAGCTCCTTGTGGTCAGTTTGCTTATCTTGTAAGAAACCTGGTCATATAGCCCCTTCATGATGAATTATTTTTGACGTTTAATAATTTCTTTAGCAGCCACCTGACCCGAAATGATTGTAGGCGGAACCCCTGGTCCGGGTGTGGTGAGTTGACCGGTGTAGAGCAAATTGCTGATCTTTTTGCTAAACATCGAAGGCTTTAATATTGCTGTCTGCATCAATGTGTTAGCCAAACCGTATGCGTTTCCCTTATAGGCGTAATAGTCGGAAGCAAAGTCACGGTTGGAGTAAAACCTCTTGTAAATGATATTATTCTTGAAACTATTCCCGGTTACTTCTTCGATTCTGTCTATGGAGTAATCGAAATAATGCTGCCGTACTTCGTCAGTATCGTTAAGCCCCGGAGCTACCGGAATTAGCACAAAAAGATTCTCCATACCATCCGGAGCAACAGTGGGGTCGCTTTGGGAAGTACAACTGAGATAAACAGCAGGTTTTTCGGGCCATCGGGGTGTGTCGTAAATGTCCCGCGCGTGTTGATCAAATTCAGGATTGAAAATTAATGTGTGGTGCAGAATGTTGTCCAGTTTTTTATCAATTCCCAGGTAATAAATGAGCGAGGATGGCGACATCACCCTTTTATCCCAATACTGCTCGTTGTAACGACGGTAAGGTGGAGGAAGAAGTTTCTGCTCTACATGATGATAGTCTGCGCTGGCAATTATATAATCGACGTTTAAAGTCCGTTTGTCTGTATGCACCATATTTATTGCGCCACCGCTCACTTCCAACGATTTTACCTCTTCGTTGTAACTGAATTTCACTCCCTGTTCTTTGGCCAATTGCTCAAAGCCTTGCACAATGCTAAACATTCCGTACTTAGGATACCATGTACCTAAAACTATGTCACCATAATTCATTAGGCTGTATAAAGCGGGAATCTTGTCGGCGGTTGCACCCAGGAAAATCACAGGAAACTCAAGCGCCCTGAGCAGTCGGGGATCTTTGAAATATTTTCTGATGTAGGCAGAAAAGGACTGAAAAAGGTGCATCCTGAAAACACCTTTGATGATATCCCACTCCAGGTATTCGGTCAGGCTTTTTGCAGGCTTGTGCACCAGGCGGTTAATACCGATATTGTATTTATAAGCGGCTTCATCGAGGAATTTGTGAAGCTTTTTTCCGCTGCCTGGTTCGATGCTCTCGAACAACGTCACCAGCTGGTTGAGATCAGCTGGAATATCAACACGGTCGTTGTTATCAAAATAAATGGTGTAGGATGGGTCGAGTCGTTCGAGTTGGTAATAATCCGCTACAGTCTTCCCGAAATAATTGAAAAATTGTTCGAAAACATCAGGCATCCAGTACCAACTGGGACCCATGTCGAACGTGAAACCACCTTCGCTGAAGCGCCGTGCTCTTCCTCCCGGCATATCAT
>DAIOUP010000156.1:0-5497 GCA_036759465.1 Bacteroidales bacterium | reverse complement strand
CAACAATGAGGGCAAAGGTACCCACAGCAACACCAATAGCCGAAATCAAGGTGATGATGTTGATCAGGTTGTGGCTTTTGCGCGCCACCAAATATCGTTCGGCAATTTGGGTGATGAGGCGAAACATTGTCGGCAGGGCGTTTATTTGACGGCCCGCGCAATCAGGCCGGTTCCGGTGCTATGCTTTTTGCGAACATCGGCTGCGTTGAGCAACAGACAAAACGGAAAAACCAGCAGGTAATAGAATGGCAGCAGCACAAAAAACAATCTGGAGGTGTTGAGCATGATAATCGGGTATTTCATGCTAAGCTTCCAAGAGATGCGACCGGGCAACCCATACTGATAACGCACATCCACTATGGAGAAGCCAGCATCAAGCAGTTTTACCCTGAGTTCTTCCATGCCATAACCATCGCGCACATGCTCGTCGATAAAACCCCTGGCTCCCTCCTCATCTTCATGATGTTCGTGCACATCGGAGCCACCCTGATCGGAAGGTGTTGAGATGAGCAAGGTTCCACCCTTCTGCATGGCTTTATGGAAATTATTGAACACCAATTTGTCAGGCTCAATATGTTCCATCACATCCACACAAAGCACCAATTGAAAGCGATCGGTAAAATCAATTGTGGTAAGGTCGGCCGTTTCGAATCTGACGTTTTCGACGCCGAGTCCTGAAAAGAATTGGTTGCAATCGTCCACCTGCTCCTGTTTCAGATCGAGGCCGAGAATATTCCATTGCCGGCGGAGGCGGTGCATAAAATGACTGTATTGCCCAAAGCCAGAGCCCGCATCAAGCACCTGAGCATCAAAGGGATATTGGGGAGCCATCTGACGCAGCTCACGATGGATATGCCATGCCCTCAGCAAAAGCAGGTCGAGCAGGCGATAGAAAAAAATTCTCAGGCCGGCCGAGCGGTTGAAAAAGCTGCCAAGGCTACGTTTGATGGGATCGTATTGCACTTCAGCCGTTTTTTAACAGGTTGTCGATGCGTTCGATGTAATCCAAGGAATCGTCTTCGCGAAATTGCAATTCGGGAATGACGCGCAATTGATGGCGAAGTTTAGCTCCGAGCAATCCGCGAATCTCACGACTACGGTGGTTGAAAGCATCAACCCTGGCCTTTTTATCCTGCACACCAAAAATGCTCAGAAAAACTCTGGCCAGCGACAGGTCGGGCGTTACGTTTACTTTTGTAACTGTGACCATACATCCATGCACAAGATCGCTCAGTTCGCGCTGCAGCAGCTCGGAGAGGTCTTTCTGAATGAGCTTCGAAATGCGTTGTTGACGTTTAGTTTCCATTGCACAAAGATAAGCATTGCGTGCCAAAATGATTTTTGACCGTATTTTCAGGTAAAGCCCGGAAATTTAAACATTTGTTAAACGTATGTCTTACGCCTTAGCGCAAAAGCACATTAATTTTGAAGATTCATACTATCCGTCGCAACCTTATGCAAGGCTTTGGATTGCACCATATATCCGTAAGAAATTTGAATCTACACTTTAAATTCATAAATCGCTCATTGGCTTTTTTGCTGATTCTAACCTTCACAGGTTGCCATTTTTGGGAAGATCATCAGAATAGAAAAATGGGCTCGGATTGCCGTGAAGTGGTAGCAAAAACAGAGACGCAATTGGTTGATCTCGAGGGCGATGTGCTCGACGATCCAGCTATTTGGATACACCCTTCGAACAGGGCTTTGTCGCAAATTTTAGCCACAAACAAGAAGGCAGGCCTTCATGTTTACGACCTCGAAGGCAACGAAATACAGTTTCTTCCGGCAGGACGACTTAACAATGTGGATGTGCGCTATGGATTTCCCTTCACAACAGGCACAAAGGACATCGCTGCAGCCAGCAACAGGTCGTTTAACTCCATTTCTGTTTTTGCCGTTGATCCTATAAGCGGAAAGTGGAAAGATGTTTCGGCCCGGACGATAGCTTCGAGGCTCGAAGAGGTTTACGGGCTCTGCATGTACCGAAGCATGCGCAGCGGTAAGTTTTATGTGCTGGTGAACAGTAAGTTGGGCCAGGTGGAGCAGTGGGAGCTTTTTTGCAGCAGCGACAGCCTTGTGGATGCCCAACTGGTCAGGCAGTTCAGCCTAAACGGCCAGATAGAAGGGTGTGTGGCGGATGACGAAACAGGTTACTTGTATATCGCAGAAGAGCGCTTTGGCATATGGAAATATTATGCCGAACCCGTATCGCCAGACCGTCGTTTGGTGGCCGATACGAGTAAGATGCTCAGCCCTCAGATCGAAGGCCTTGCGCTTTACAAGAGCCGCTCCGGAAAAGGCTACCTGATTGCCTCGCTACAGCAAAAAAACCGTTTTGCTTTATTTGAACGTCAGGGCGTTAACCGATACGCCGGCTGTTTCAGCATTGTTGGCAGCGGGAATATCGATGCGGTAGCCAACACCGATGGCATCGAGCTTTCGGAGTTGTCACTGGGGTCCCTGTTCCCAAATGGTTTATTGGCCGTACACGACGGGATGAACTCCGACAATGGCCGGAACACACATCAAAACCTGAAATATGTGGACTGGTCGGAGATTGCCGGCAAGTTCAACCCTCCTCTGATCATCGACACCCTGTTCGATTACCGTCGTCTGGCCTATCCAACAGCTGACGGGGGCTGCAGGTAATCATCAGGAAAGCCTCACGAATTTATGCCGGCATGCCTGTAAAGGCAATAGAACCATTATTTTTACCTTTGTTTTGAAAACCGGCATCACCCATGGACATGAACCTTCGTGAAAAGGTAAAAAAATCAGCTTCCGGAAAACTTCCTGTCATGATTGACCACAGGCGGCATTTTCACCGCAATCCGGAATTGAGTTTTGCCGAGGAACGTACTGCGGCAGCTATCGCCGATTCGCTGCACTCCCTTGGGTTAAAGGTCGAAACATCGGTGGCCGGTCATGGTGTGGTGGCCCTGATTAAAGGTGAAGCTGGCGACGGTGCTTGCGTGGCGCTCAGGGCCGATATGGATGCGCTGCCGATTGAAGAAAAAACTGGCAAGGCCTATTCATCAATGAATCTGGGTGTTATGCATGCCTGCGGACATGATGCCCATATGGCCATGCTTTTGGGCGCTGCACAAATACTTCACGAACTTAGGTCGGGTTTCGGCGGTACTGTAAAGTTGATTTTTCAGCCGGCCGAAGAGCAATTGCCGGGCGGAGCAAAGGCCATGATTGAGGCCGGCGTGCTGCAAAATCCCGATGTTGATGCCATCATCGCACTGCATGTTTCGCCCGACATGCCCGCAGGCACCCTGGGCTTCTGTCCGGGAGCATTTATGGCATCCGGCGACGAGATAAATATCCGCTTGTCAGGAAAAGGTGGTCATGCCGCACAGCCCGACAAAAACGACGATGTGGTGCTTGCAGCCGCGCAGCTACTTGTCAACCTGCAGCAAATCGTAAGCCGGAAAACCCCTCCTGCCCTGCCCGCCGTGCTTTCGTTCGGGAAGCTGGTCGCTTCGGGGGCGCACAACATATTGCCGGATGAGGCCTTAATGCAGGGCACACTCCGCACCTTTGACGAAGTTTTCCGGGCAAGGGCGAAGGAAATGATCCGGCAAATTGCTGCAGGCACAGCCCTCGCGCATGGGATTGAAGCCGAGGTGATCATTGCCGATGGTTATCCCGTATTGCACAACGACCCTTCCCTTACAACCAGTATACAACACCTTGCTAATCAACTATATGGTCAAGAATGGGTTAGAACATTGCCCAACAGAATGACTACCGAGGACTTTGCCTATTATTCGCAAAAAATTCCTGCCTGCTTTATTCGTTTAGGTACGGGAAACGAGGCATTGGGTATCAGGGCAGGATTGCACAGTCCGCTTTTCGACATCGATGAGTCGGCCATGCAGAATGGAGCGGCTATGCTGACTGCATCAGCCATTACGCTGCTGAACGAAGGCTTTCCGCAGGTAAACAAATGACCTCATGAAAATACCTGAGATCAGGATTGCAGACGAACTTAGCCTGCCAAAGCTGGGTCTGGGTACCTGGGAAATGGGCGGCAGGCATGTTCCCGACCGTTCGGACGACAAAAAATGGATTGATGCCATCGCTTTCTCCATCGAAAACGGCATTCGTCACATCGACACGGCAGCCATCTACGGCGGTGGCCATACAGAAAGGCTGGTGGGAGAATCAATCAGGCATTATCCTCGTAATGAGGTATTTATTACAACAAAGGTTTCTGGCGACCGGCTGCAATTCAGCGAGGTGATCCGATCAGCTGCCGATAGTTGCAAAAGGCTTGGCATCGATCAGATTGACTTGTTTCTGCTGCATTGGCCTAACCCGAGGATTCCTATCTCGCAAACCATGAGTGCGGTAAACAAGCTGCTGGAGGATAAAGTGATTCGCTATTTCGGGTTGAGCAATTTTCCGGTGGAGCTGATACGCGAGGTCATGCTGTTTACGGATGCGCCCCTGATTACTAACCAAATCGAGTACAACATCATCACCCGCAACGGCGGCAGTTACAACCGCAAGGTGGAAGATGAAATTATCCCCTTTTGTGTGAAAAACAACATCAGCATCACCGCATGGCGGCCGATGGCCAAGGGAATCGACCTGGGCAAATATCCGGTCATTGGGCAATTTGCGGCCAAATACGATAAGACACCCCATCAGATAGCGCTCAACTGGCTGATAAACAAGCCAATGATGATGGCTATACCCAAGATGAGCAGGCCGGAGCATATTCTGCAAAACATCGAAGCCACACAGTTTGCAATGGAGCCTGAAGATTATCAGATGCTCGAAGCCATGAAAGCCTGAGCCAGCTTTGCCGGGCCAATCGCCTTCATTTTGCCTAAAGCGCTGTTTTTCTGATATCTTTGCAGTTGCAACCCAAGCGACTCATGAAGACTTATCAGCTAACCGACTGGCTGTCCATCACAAAAAAAGAGGTTGAACTCCGCGGCTGGGATCAGGTGGATGTGGTGTTGATCACGGGAGATGCCTATGTGGATCATCCTGCTTTCGGCGCTGCCGTCATCGGCCGTATCATTGAAAAAGAGGGTTTCAAGGTGGCGCTCGTACCACAGCCCAACTGGCAGGACGATTTGCGCGATTTCAAAAAGTTTGGGCGACCCCGGCTCTTTTTTGGCGTCACCTCGGGCAATATGGACTCGATGGTGAACCACTACACCGCCAACAAACGACTACGTTCGACCGATGCCTATACTCCCGGAGGCAAGGCCGGTTTCCGACCCGATTATGCCACAACGGTTTACAGTAAAATTCTTAAAAAGCTCTATCCCGATGTGCCTGTTGTGCTTGGAGGTGTGGAAGCCTCGTTGCGCAGGGTAACGCACTACGACTACTGGTCCGACCGGCTTAAGCCAAGCATACTTATGGAATCGGAGGCCGACATCGGCATCTACGGCATGGGCGAGCTGGCGCTCATTGAGTTATTGCATGCATTTTCACAAGGAAAGACCGCAAGCGAGCTCACTTACATTAA
>DAIOUP010000155.1:3037-5508 GCA_036759465.1 Bacteroidales bacterium | reverse complement strand
GGGAAGGAACGTCTTGAGAATATTCAGCAGCTGAGACAAAGGGCATTTAGCACCAAATTTAAGGCACTACACCTGCTCGATCAGTATCTTGTTGAATTTGAAGCCAATTTTCAGCGGAAAGGTGGCAAAGTGATTTGGGCTTGCACGGCCGAAGATGCTTTGAAAGAAATTATTGGGCTGCTTGAAAAAGAACGCATTGAGATGGTGGTGAAATCGAAATCGATGACTACCGAAGAAATTCATCTCAATGAATATCTGGAAAAGAAGAAGATAACCGTACATGAGACCGATCTTGGCGAGTTCATCGTGCAGATAGCCGGCGAAAAGCCTTATCACATTGTTACTCCGGCCATGCACAAGTCGAAAGAAGATGTTGGTGCATTGTACCACGAAAAATTTGGCCTCGATGCAAACAGCACACCCGAAGAAATAACCACTTTTACCAGAAGGCATCTCCGCGAAAAATTTAAGATGGCGGGTGCAGGCATCACAGGAGCCAATTTCATTGTAGCCGACACAGGTTCGGTGGCTATTACCGAAAATGAAGGTAATGCGCTGCTCTCGATGACATCGCCCAGGCTGCACATTGTCATTACCGGCATTGAAAAAGTAATTCCATCTGTCGACGATCTCGACCTGTTCTGGCCATTGCTTGCCACCTATGGCACCGGACAAAATATGACGGTTTACAACTCGCTGGTGAGTGCTGCGGCCGCCGAAGGGCAAGGGCCTCAGCAAATGGTGGTGATTTTGCTCGACAATGGCCGCACCGAACTGCTGTCGAAAGCGCGCATGCGTATGGCATTGGGATGCATACGTTGCGGTGCCTGCCTCAACACTTGTCCGGTTTACAAAAATATTGGCGGATATACTTACAATACTACCTACACCGGACCAATCGGAGCGGTGATCAGTCCGCATACCGGTAATTTTGAGCGTAACATCCACCTCAGCTTTGCCTCGAGCCTATGTGGAGCATGCACCCAGGTTTGCCCGGTAAACATACCGCTGCATCACATGCTACTGCTCAACAGGCAGGAAGCGGTGAGCAAAAAAATTGTTCCAAAAAATGAGCGTTTTCAGCTTAAAAATACCTCGTCCATACTGCTCAACCGAAACCGACTTGATATGGTCGGCGGTGGATTTAAAAACAAAGTGCTGCGTCATTTTGTGGAAAAGCAATGGGGCGACAGACGCGAGTTGCCACAATTTGCACCCAAATCTTTCAGCCGGATGTGGCAGGAGCAGAATCAGCAGGAAGGAAAGTAGGGGTTGATTTTGTTGTTGTTCTGTGTTAATTGTTGTAAGTGGTTTTGGAGGGTATAAGGGTTTAGTTTGCGCGATGGAATCGCGCGTTAGCACGGTTTAATTGTTCAATTCACGTAACCCGCAACCCACAACCAAATTCTTGTTCCAGAATTATTTCCTGAGCATCCCGTTTTTTCGGAGCTGTTTGCTCAACAGCTTTGAATAACTGTTAAACCAAGTTTTCAGGTTGGTTGGATTAACGGCTTCCGATTGTGCAGTCCAAACCAATTTTTCCTGTCTCAGATCATAAAGATTGCTTTCGGTGAGGTAGCTCCGCTCGGTTGTGAAATAGCCAGTATGGTAAACAGACGTAAACCGATGATCGTAATAAGTGTAAAAATTGCCATAGAACACTAATGTTCCGGCCGGAGGCAAAACAAAAGGAGGTGTGTACCTTTCGGCGGTGAGCACATCCAAAAGGGTAAGGGTGAACACGGCATCGCAGCCGCTGTCTTTAATTTCCCGGATAAAGTATTCTTTCTGAGTAGGTTGAAGCTTTAACCCAAGTTCGGGAAGTATTTCGTATGACTTAGCACTCTCAATTTTCAGTTTTTCAATCGAGCCGGCCAGACGGTCCTCAATATACCTGCGCACCTCCTGATCGTCGATGAGCGCAACAACGAATATTTTGCTGTATTTCAGGCTTTCGGCAGCAGGCGATTTCCATGCATTGAGTATGCGCTGACTACTGCTGCATGACGATAGAATTAAGCTTAGAAAAGAATGTTGTAGAATATGCTTTTCATTGTATGGCTGTTTTAATAAGATAGTTGCGTTGGTTTAACAATCAGCCCCCCGAAAAGTCCGAATTGCGCAAAGGGAATTCGACTGCTAATGGCTGCCTGCGTTCCGCTGCCGGGGCTCCACCAGAGATAGCCACCAACATCGGTAACGGGAAAAAATAAATTGGCTGAAAACTGAACGCCCATGCCCGGACTAAACATGTATTTCATACCACCCTGCACCCCAAAAGCAAGCTTTACGATATCCTCAAGACTTTGTTTACGGGGAGCAAGAACCATCAGACCCATTTTGGCGCCGCCACCTGCAGCAAAGCCTTCCCCAATTTCCTGATATTGACTGGCACCCACCATAATGTAGTGCATTTGAATGGCTTCTTCGAAATTCACTTGCTGAGCGTATAGATCGGCCTTGCCGCGCGT
>DAIOUP010000155.1:0-2937 GCA_036759465.1 Bacteroidales bacterium | reverse complement strand
GCCGCGCGTCCATTACCAATTTCTACACCGGCAGTTCCCATAAAGGCCCAATTGCCGAGTATTTGGGCTTTTCCGCCCGAAATTTTAAATCGATCGCCAAAGAGATATCCGCCGTTGACATTCAGGCTGATATCCTGGGCGAATAAACCATTAACCGAAAAGAACAATAGCATTGGCGCAATGTGGAAGCGGGGCATAATCAAAAGGTTTAGTTGTTGCCGCAAAACTAACGAATAATTTTAAGGCCAAAACAATTAAGCAGTTAAGAAAGCATACAGCTTAGTGTTAGGCTGCTATTGCTTAACCCTGCCGGGGTTTTGGTCCAGAAAAGCCTTCCAGCCTGAGTAGATTGCACTTTCGGTTTTGCTGGTTTTTCCCTGAAAGTAGTGACAAACGGCAGCGGCGAGGCCATCGGTGGCATCGAGGGCTTCGGGCTGCTCATCAAATGCAAGCAAGGTTTGAAGCATTGCTGCCACCTGTTCTTTTGAGGCGTTACCATTGCCGGTGATGGATTGCTTGATTTTTTTCGGGGAGTATTCAAAAACAGGGATATCCTGATTAAGTGCCGCTGCGATGGCCACACCCTGCGCACGGCCCAGTTTGAGCATTGATTGGACGTTTTTACCATAAAACGGCGCTTCGATGGCCAGTTCGTCGGGGTGGTATTCGCGTATGAGCTCGCTGGTGCGGTCGAATATTTTTTTCAGCCTTAGGGCATGGCTGGCGTATTTGTTGAGCCTCAATACACCCATAACCAAAAGCTTCATGCGCGTTCCATTCTGCACAATTACACCATAACCCATGGTGGTGGTGCCAGGGTCGATGCCAAGGATGATGCGTTCGCTGTCCAAAAAAATTTCCTTATTTAGCCTGATGAACGCAAAGGTACGCAAAAGCGCCAACCTCTTGCTGAGGCTGGCCATCATGGTGCTAACGATGGTATTTCTTTACCGTCAGCTGTTTGCGAAAACCGGTGCGGAGCAATGGATCGATATGATCGGGCCACTTCTGTTGCCGGGGCGAGCACGCAATTTGTTCCTTTTCGCCCTTGCCCTTCTCCCATTGAATATGATGCTCGAATCCCTTAAGTGGCAGCTGATTATCCAACCACTTGAGCGGGTTCCGTTTGTTAATGCCCTCGCTGCCGTGCTTGCAGGCATCTCGGTGAGTTTGTTTTTGCCTAACCGCATTGGCGACTATCTGGGACGTATTTTCGTGCTCCGAAAAGCCAATCCGGCCGAAGCAGTATTACTCACCGTGATTGGCAGTTTCTCGCAATTGATTGTCATCGGTATTGCCGGCGCCATCGCTTTGCTTATACTTCTTCCCAGGATGCAATTTCTGCAGTTTTTGCCCGAACCATTTGGCTTTTGGTCGGTACTGATGATGAGTGTTTTAGCTATTGGAGCGGGCATATTGCTTTATTTCAACTTGCCATTGCTCCGACGTGTTTTTTCGGGCCGAAAAGGATGGGTATTTCGCATCGAACAATTGCTGGGGGTTTATGAATTGCTGAGTAATCAGCGGCTGTTTTTACTTTTGTTGATCTCTGCAGCCAGATACCTGGTTTTCAGCACACAGTTCTATCTGCTCATACTCGCATTTGGTCAGCCAGTTCCATACCTTACCGCACTTACACTGATCAGCATGATTTACCTGCTGATGACCATTATACCCACGATTGCCATTTCGGAACTTGGCATTCGAGGATCGGTGACTGTGGCAGTGTTCGCGCTTTATTTTGGCGCCGATGCCGCCCAAACAGGAATGGTTGTGCTCGCCGCAAGCTCGATGCTATGGCTTATCAATCTTGCATTTCCGGCCCTGCTGGGTGCCTTTGCCGTTAATAGATTAAGATTTATCCGCACTGATGATTGAACTGATAAACTGGATCTTAATTTTTACGCGGATAGCTGCTTTTTGCTACCTGCTGCTCATGCTGGTGTATATGGCCGGATGGCAGCGGCTGTTGAAGGTATATTCAACACGCAGTGCCGAAATGCCGATGCTTAGCATCGTTGTCGCTATGCGCAACGAGTCGGCCAACATTGAAAAATTGCTCAGGGCCATGGCCAGACAAAGCTATCCGTCCGACAATATTCAGATTGTGCTGGTGGATGATCATTCTAACGACGGATCGGCAGAAATGGCACAAAAAACGGCTCATTGGCTTGGATTACAGAATTTTACACTTATTTTGAATGAGGGTATTGGCAAAAAGCAGGCGCTATCAAGTGCCTTGAAACATTTTTCGGGGGAGTGGGTGCTTTTTACCGATGCCGACTGCGAGCCGCACCATCAATGGGCCGAAACCATGATGAGTGCAACAGGGGAGGGCAGGGCACTGATGTTGCTTGGTCCGGTGCGTTTGTCTCCTATAAATGGCATTTTACCAACCTTTCAGACACTGGAAATGAATAGCCTGATGGCAGCAACGGCAGGTTCTGCAGGCATTGGACTGCCTTCGATGGCCAATGGTGCCAACATGGCTTTGCATCGAAGCCTTTTGGGGGTCGAAAGCGACAGCGCACTAAAACCTGGCTTTGCATCGGGGGATGATATGTTTCGCCTGGAAATTATATTAAAGCACTATGGTTCAAAGGCAGTTAGGATGGTAATGCAGGAAGAGTCGATGGTGAGCACAGCACCGGTCATTGGCTGGAAAGCGTTTTTTGCGCAGCGTCTGCGCTGGGTTTCTAAAAGCGGCGGTTACCGCAGGGCTGAAACCATTGTTCCCGCTCTGGTGGTTTTTGCGTTCAATGCGCTGCTCACCATTGTTTTGCTGCTTTCGGTATTTTTTCCTGTTCTGGTGTTGGCCTATCTGGCTTTTATTGTTTTGAAAACACTCACCGACCTGCCTTTGGTGTGGCCGGCGAATCGCATGGCCGGACAAAGCCGCTTGTTGCCATGGTTTCCGGTGTTTCAGCTGATTTACCC
>DAIOUP010000154.1:0-5558 GCA_036759465.1 Bacteroidales bacterium | reverse complement strand
CCCTGGCGATTCGTGTTGTTGTAAAGCAGCGTGCGGCCCTGGCCCGAGCCGTCGAGCCCCATCAGAAGGATATCCGGATCGCCGTCGTTGTCGTAGTCACCAATGGCAATATTACTCTGCGAAAGACCAATAAAGCCCGAATTTATTGCACTGAAGCGCATCTGACCCATGTTTCGGAAAAGCGCGGAAAACGGCGCGCCGTTTGTCCCGGTGCCTGTGATGACAATGTCGGGCAAACCGTCAATATTGAAGTCGACCCATTTGCCCGAACCGCCCATCACAACAGGAATGCGGTGGTCGAGGCCCGTAAATTGCCCGTTACGGTCGTTTCTGTAAATAAGCGTAACCGGGCCGTTGGGGCTTTCGCCTGTGAGCAGCAGGTCGGGATCGCCATCGCCGTCGGCATCGGCAAAGGCAGCCGAGCTATTGCGCAGCGGAACGAAATTGTTGCTTAGCAGCACATAGCTGCCGTCGGGTCTCCCTTTGTAAATGGCCGTAAACGAGCCTCCATTGGCCAGCTCGCCTGTGATGACAAGATCCTCAATACCGTCGAGATCCACATCGGCTTTGGCAATATCGCCTCCGAAAAAATCGGGAAGCCCCGGCCCGAAAGCCTCGAAACGATCGTTGCGAAGGTTGCGATAGTGCTGTGTTTTTACACCAGAAGCATTATTTCCGTTCCGGCCCGAAACAAGAATATCGAGATCGCCATCACGTTCAAAATCAACCCAAATGGCCGAACTGTGCGCAATCCCTGCAAGGCCCGCCCGAATGTCGGTAAACTGCTGAGCAGCGGCTATCAGCGGTAAAAAACTGATTAGCAGTAGTATTCTCTTTATCACGTTTCGAATTTCGGGCATTTGAAGGGGCTTACATAGGTAGAAACGTTCTAAATTTCAACACTGCCCTGTTGAAAACGCTAAAAGTAGTTGGCATGCGGGGGGAAAATCGAAAAATAAACCCTACTTTTGTGAAAAATTTCACAAAACAAAATATCTATGAAACCCACTCATATTGAACACATTGGGATTGCCGTAAAGAGCCTCGATGAAGCGATTCCGTTTTACGAAACCCTTTTGGGAACCTCCTGTTATGCCGTTGAAGAAGTGGCCGACCAAAGAGTGAAAACTGCTTTTTTCATGGTTGGGCAAACCAAGATAGAGTTGCTCGAAAGCACCGATCCCGAAGGACCGGTGGGCAAGTTTATCGAGAAAAAGGGTGAGGGTATACATCACATTGCCTTTGCTGTTCAGGGACTTGAGCAGGCTTTGGACGAAGCCCGCAGCGCAGGCATCAGGCTCATCGACGAGCAGCCGCGCAAAGGTGCCGAGGGCTTGCATATCGCTTTCCTGCATCCAAAATCCACTTTTGGAGTGCTCACCGAACTTTGTGAAGACAAGAACAAATCAAACTAATTCCAATGTCAATAGAGTCAAAGATTCAGGAGCTGCTCGACAAGCGGGTTGAAGCCCGCAAAGGCGGCGGCGAAAAGCGTATTGCCGCTCAGCATGCCAAAGGTAAGCTCACTGCAAGGGAGCGTATCGAACTGCTGCTCGACGAGGGTAGCTTCGAAGAGTTCGACATGTTCGTAACACACCGCACCGAAGACTTCGGCCTTGGCGACCAAAAGTTTTTGGGCGATGGTGTGGTCACAGGCCATGGCACCATCGATGGCAGGGTGGTGTATGTGTTTTCGCAGGATTTCACCGTTTTTGGTGGTTCGCTGAGCGAGACCTTTGCTGCAAAGATTTGCAAGGTTATGGATCAGGCCATGAAGGTTGGCGCACCTGTCATCGGTATCAACGACAGCGGCGGCGCCCGAATACAGGAAGGGGTTCGAAGCCTTGCGGGATATGCCGAAATTTTCCAGCGCAACATCATGGCTTCGGGAGTGATACCACAAATCTCGGCCATCTTCGGGCCTTGTGCAGGAGGTGCCGTTTATTCTCCCGCGCTCACCGACTTTGTGATGATGAGCAAAAGCTCCAGCTATATGTTTGTTACCGGCCCGAAAGTGACCAAAACCGTAACCGGTGAAGACATCTCGGTGGAAGACCTCGGTGGTGCATGGGTGCACGGTACCAAGTCGGGCGTAACGCACTTTGTGGTCGAAAACGAGCAGGAAGGCATTATGCTCATCCGCAAGCTGCTGCAATACATACCACAAAATAACCTCGAAGACCCGCCACTTTCCGAATGTACCGACCCCATCAACAGGCTCGAAGATTCGCTCAACCAGATTATCCCCGACAATCCAAACAAGCCTTACGACGTCAAAGACGTGATTCACGGCATTGTCGATTACGGCGAGTTTCTCGAGATTCAGCGCAATTTTGCCCGCAACATCGTCATCGGTTTTGCCAAGTTCAACGGCATGCCGGTAGGCATAGTGGCCAACCAGCCCAATTTTCTGGCTGGTGTGCTCGACATCGATGCCTCACGCAAGGCAGCACGTTTTGTGCGTTTTTGCGATGCCTTTAATATTCCCATCGTAACCCTTGTTGATGTTCCTGGCTTCTTGCCCGGTAGTGCACAGGAATACGGCGGTATTATCATTCACGGTGCAAAGCTTTTGTTTGCCTATGGCGAAGCCACCGTGCCCAAAGTTACCGTTACGCTGCGCAAGTCGTACGGCGGAGCACACGACGTGATGGGATCGAAGCAACTTCGGGGCGACATCAATTATGCCTGGCCATCGGCCGAAATCGCCGTGATGGGACCGGCCGGCGCCATCGAAGTGCTCGAGGGACGCACCATACTCGAAATAAAAGACCCCGAGGAACGCGCCGCATTCATCCGCAAAAAAGAGGAAGAGTACCGCGAAAAGTTTGCCAACCCATACGAAGCAGCCAGGTTTGGCTACATCGACGATGTAATTGAACCACGCAACACCCGATTCCGTGTAATCCGTGCACTGCAGGCGCTGGCTACCAAAAAGGACACCAATCCGCCGAAAAAGCATTCCAACATCCCGCTCTAATTCAACATGATATGATACTATTATCGGAATTCACTGTTGTTCCCGAAACCACCATCATCGAAAGTATTGTGGTTTCGATAGTGGGCTATCTGATTGTTTTTGTGGCACTTGTGCTTCTTTATTGGTTTTTCGACCTGCTTTCGAAAATCCTGAATATGAGGCTGAAAGACCGGCTGAGGCGTCAAGGCAAGCTTAGTAAGGACGAAGAGACCAAAGACCTTCGTGTCCCTGGTGACGTCATTGCAGCCATTGGTCTGGCGCTATACATGTCCACCCAGCTGCACGACGACGAAAGCAATGTGCTAACCATTAAAAAAGTTTCGCGCACCTATTCACCCTGGAGTTCAAAGATTTATGGATTAAGAAACCTTCCACGATAAACAGATTCATTTATGCGCAATTTTAAATTCAACATAAGAGGCAATGAATACGAAGTGGAGGTGCTTCGTATCGAAGGCAATCTGGCCGAGATAGAAGTGAACGGCACTCCCTACCAGGTGGAAATTGAACGCCGCAAAACCGAGTCGAAAACGCCAATACTGGTGCGTTCGGCTATTCCCAACAACCCCAATGCCGAAAATGTGAAGATTAAGGCAGGGGCCGAGGCAAGATTGTCTAAAATCGTTGCACCACTGCCAGGTCAGATAATACAGCTATTGGTTAAGCCCGGCGATCAGGTGAAACGTGGCCAAAAACTTTTGGTTTACGAAGCCATGAAAATGGAAAACAACCTCCTGGCCGAAAAAGACGGTGTCATCAAGGTGGTGAAAGTAAATCTGGGTGATAATGTGCTGCAGGGCGACCTGCTCATCGAAATGGAATAGGTGCTATGACAATAAAACGTGCTTTTGTGGTACTGGGCATCCTGTTTGTTCTTACCATGCTCAACTTGCTGGTGACGCAAACTCCAGGCATGGCCGAAACAGCCTTTGCCCAAACCACCACACAAATTGCAAAGCAAGGAAATCAGGGTACCGATGTTCCGTTCATGAAGTTTGCCATCGACAAAACCATCGAAGGTGTCAGCAAGTTTATCACTTTCACAGGTTTTCGCAATGCTACACGGGGCAATATTCTGATGATTGTTATCGGACTGATTTTCATCTACCTTGCCATTCGCTATGATTACGAGCCATTGTTGCTGGTGCCAATCGGCACAGGAATCATCATTGGGAATGTGCCCTTTTATCAGGATGGTGGCGTCAACCTGCAGCTTGGTATTTATCAGGAAGGCAGTGTGCTCAATTATCTTTATTTCGGCGTAACTAAAGGGATTTATCCTCCGCTGATATTCTTAGGCATAGGCGCAATGACCGATTTCTCTTCCTTGATTTCGAGTCCGCGACTTATGTTGCTCGGCGCAGCAGCACAGATAGGTATTTTCCTGACGTTCATCGGGGCACTTTACGTGGGATTCAACCTGCCCGAAGCCGGTTCAATTGGTATTATCGGCGGCGCCGACGGCCCTACGGCCATCTTTTTGTCGTCGAAGCTGGCCAACGGTGGAATTGTGCATGGTTATGAAACGAAAAACCTGATCGGCCCCATTGCCATTGCAGCTTATTCCTATATGGCTCTTGTGCCTGTGATACAGCCACCAATCATGCGATTGCTCACCACCAAAAAGGAAAGGCTGATCCGCATGAAACCCCCGCGCTCGGTTAGCAAACTAGAAAAGATTATGTTTCCGATCGTTGGACTTATTCTAACTACCTTCATTTCGCCTGGCGCTCTGCCGCTCCTGGGAATGCTGTTTTTTGGCAATATCCTCAAAGAAAGTGGCGTAACCAAACGCCTTGCCGACTCGGCCCGCACTGCCATGATCGACATCGTTACCATCCTGCTGGGTGTAACGGTTGGAGCATCTACCCAAGCCGATGTTTTCCTTACCTCCGACTCCATCATGATTTTCGCACTAGGGGCCATTTCGTTTATGGTGGCCACTGCAGGCGGTGTTTTATTCGCCAAGGTGATGAATCTGTTTCTTCCTTCCGACAACCGCATCAACCCGCTGGTAGGCGCTGCAGGCGTTTCGGCCGTGCCCGACAGCGCACGTGTGGTGCAGATGGAAGGGCTCAAAAACGATCCATCCAACCACCTGCTTATGCATGCTATGGCGCCCAATGTAGCCGGAGTTATCGGCTCAGCCGTGGCGGCCGGTATCATGATGAGCTTCCTTCTTTGAAGAATAAATGCCCCGCTCCGGCGGGGTTTTTTGTTGTCAAAATGCAGAAAGCTTTAATCTATTGCTAACTTTACATTCCGAAACCATTATTTTGCCTTATGCTTGTTATCGGAATTGCCGGCGGCTCGGGTTCGGGCAAGACTACCGTTGTGAAAAAAATCATACGCGCCCTGCCCAACAGCTCGGTCTCGGTGATATCGCAGGATGCCTACTATAAGGACAACGGGCACCTGAGCGCCGAGGAACGCAAAAAAATCAATTTCGACCACCCTTCATCCATCGAATTTGAGCTGCTGATCGATCATATCGATCGCCTGAGGCGGGGGAGCAGCATCCAGATGCCGATTTATTCCTACGTCACCTGTGCAAGATCGGCCGAAACCATTCCTGTAC
>DAIOUP010000153.1:0-5569 GCA_036759465.1 Bacteroidales bacterium | reverse complement strand
TAGAAGCACCCGCTAAAATTGACCGAGTGGAGCTGGAAATTCATAAGGAAGGCGGTCATAAAACCAGCTTGATCATTTTTGATGGGGAATGGCATCTCGAAAAAGTGTACGACAAGTTCAAGGGCCTTAAGAATACCGACTTTCACGAACATGTGGATGTACCGCTCACTGCCCCTGCCGGCGATTACCATGTGCATCTGAGCGTAATTGACCAGAAAGGCAACAAAGGCAAGGCCGAAAGCGAGCTTAAAGTGCTTATGCCAACACATTAAAATCTGCAGGGCCATGAGAAGGTTTATTGGTTACATCTTGCTAGCCCTATTCATTGGAGTGGTGTCGTCGTGCAGCAAAGAGGCTGTTGACAGCGAAAAGCCTGTGATCAGCTTCGATTTCGACGGTGCCTCTCCGCTGCCCTGCGACACTGCACGCCTGGGCGATACCCTGCTGGTAAGTGTACGCTTCACCGACAATGTTGAGCTGGGTTCATTTCGCATAGATATTCATCACAATTTCGACCATCACTCCCACAGCACCGAAGCTGTGAGCTGCCAGCTCGATTCCAAGAAACCTGCTGTCAATCCCTTTGTATTCGTTGGCGTTTATGAAATGCCTCCCGGCAGGCAGAGCTACGATGCCATAGTGAAAATTCCACTGCCTCAACAAAACTCCAACGGTTTGCTACAGGCCGGCGATTATCACTTCTTCATCAGCCTGACCGATGCAACGGGCTGGTCGTCGAACAAGGGCTTCGGCATCAAGCTGCTTTAGCCATAAAAAGGCCGCAGCCTCCTGCCCGGGAGACTGCGGCAACCAAACCAACACACAAACCAGGGCCGCTATTTTGCGGCGGCCTTGATCTTATCTTCTTTACTCAGACCTTCGCGCACCTCAACCACGATGCCGTCGGAAAGCCCGGTCTTAATAGTTCTCTTTTCAAATGTCTGAGGAGTGGTTTCCACTTCCACAAAGGCGCTGTCGCCTTCGAATTTTACAAGTGACTCATTTACAGCCAATACATTTTCTTTTTTCTCGAGCACGATATCGGCATTGGCGCTGTAGCCGGCACGGATAAACTGACCGGCGCGGGGCTCAACAGCAGCCCTGATTTCGAACTGAATGGCGCCGTTTTCTTCAACGCCCTTGGGCGAAATGCGCTCAAGCCTGGCAGTGAATTTTTCGTTTTCGATGGCGCCAATGGTAAGTATCAGCTCCATGCCTTCGCGAATCTTTCCTACTTCCGACTCATCAACCTTGCCTTCGAAAATCATCTCGTTCATATCGGCAATGGTGGCAATGGTGGTGCCGTCGTTAAAGGTATTGCTTTCAATCACCGAACGGCCCTTTTCGACCGGAACGGCCAAAACCATACCATCTATTGTGCTGCGAATGAGGGTGTTGGTGGCATTACCGGCCTTGCGCGTTGCACCTTCGCGTATCAGGGCAAGGTGGTCTTCGGCAGCCTCGAGCTCCTGCTCAGCAGTGCGGAATGCTACTTCGTAGGTAAGGTATTCCGCTTCGGGAACAACGCCCTTCTTGTACAATTCCTTGTAGCGATTGTAGTTGCGGCGGGCTTCCTCAAGCTGTATGCCGGCTTTTTTTACCCTGGCTTCAGCATTGTTGAGGTTGATCATATCCGGAATGATACGCACTTTGGCAATGAGCTGGTCTTTGCGCACCATATCGCCGGGTTCAACATATACTTCTTCGATAATGCCCGACACCTTGGGCTTGATGTCGATCTCGTGACGGGGCACTACCGAGCCGGTGGCCACCGTTTTGCGGACGATGGTAGTTTCGAATGCGCTTTCGGTGTTGTAAACCACAGGTTTGGCCTGCGATTTTTTATACAGATAGAGGAGGGTGCCGGCAAATACCCCTACCACTAAGAGTGCTGCTGCAATTTTGATAAAGGTTTTCATGATTTCAGTTTTTTTGGATTATTGTTGATTTAATTTATTCGTAACGCAAGGCATCAATGGGTTTCATGGCCACGGCTCGACGGGCTGGTATAAACCCCGCCAGCACTCCCGAAACGATGAGAATAAGCAAGGCTGTAACGGCCACATTGAAATCCACACCGGGATTCATAAACATCTGCTGTCCGCCGCCCGAAGGCAAGGCCTTGCTCACCATTTCGAGCACAAACACACTGAGCACCAGCCCCATATAGCCTGATACGGTGGTGAGCAGCACAGCCTCGCTGATGATCTGGGCAGTAACGCGTCGGGGTGTCGCCCCAATGGCCCTCATGATGCCGATTTCTTTTGTACGTTCTTTAATCACCACAAGCATGATATTGCTGATGCCGATCACGCCGGCCAGCAGGGTACCGGTACCCACTATCCACACCAGCACGCTGATGCCCATAAAAAGGTTGCTCATCTGCTTAAACTGCTTGTCGAGGTTGAAAAACCCGAAAGCCCGTGCATCGTCGGGGGCCACTTTGTGGCGCTGGCGCAACATCGTCAATGCTTTTTCCTCGAGTACTGATGCATTAACACCTGGCTTGGCCGTCATGGCGTAGAAGCTCAGACGGTCGCCATAGTTGAAAGCCTGCTGGGTGGTGCTGAAGGGGATATGTATGGTTTGGGTTTTATCGCCACCGAAGTTCATATTGACGCTGAGGGGTTTGAAAACGCCAATCACCTGAAAATAAATCCCTTTGATCTGGATATATTGTCCCACGGGGTTTTCATCAGGACCGAACATCAGTTCGCGTACACGCTGTCCGATGACGGCTACCTTGCGCTTTTCGGCTATGTCGGTATGGTTGATAAAGCGACCGGCAATGATATCGGCGGGGTCTATTTCGTTCCATTCGGGATAGTCGCCAAAAATGCTGAAAGCACCCGATTTCTGTCCGCGGCTCACATTGTTGTTGCCTGCACCGCGCACATCGAGCCTTGGTGCAAGTTTTTCCAGCTCTTCGATGCCTCGCAGGGCTTCGGTGTCGGCATTGCGCAGCTGTATGGCTCGGCCGCGCTGCATGCCTTGGTAAGGTACAGAGGTGCGCTGACCCCAGATGAATACGCTGTTGGTGGCAAATTTGCCCATGCCGTTCATCACCCCGTTTTCGAGGCCGCGACCCGAGCCAATCATGATTACCAGCATAAAGATGCCCCAGAATACCCCAAAGGCCGTGAGGGCGGTGCGCAGCTTGTTCTTTGCCAGGCTGCTGCCGATTTCTTTCCATTTATCCAGATCGAACATTGTTGTGGGTTGTTTTGGATTATTCGTCTTTGAGGGCTTCAACGGGTTTGATGGAGGCTGCCCTGCGGGCCGGAATAAAACCTGCAAGGGTGCCGGCAAACACCAGCAACAGGGTGGCACTTATGGCAAGGTTGAGACTCACCTCCGGGTTTTTGAAGAACGGAGCGTTGATGTTGGCCGAAAGCAACTCAAGTATTCCCACTCCGGCCACAAGGCCGATATAGCCCGAAAAGGCCGTGATGAGCACCGATTCGAACAGCACCAGCGATACCACGCTCGCAGGTGTGGCGCCAATGGCCTTGCGTATGCCGATTTCCTTGGTTCGGTCTTTCACTACAATCATCATGATGTTGCTTACCCCAACCACACCGGCAATGATGGTTCCGATGCCAATGATCCAGATGAACATGCTGATGGAGCGGAAAAGCTTTTGCACCTGCTGATAAGGCTCGCTGCTGTTCCACGATCCCAGGGCGCGCTCATCATCGGGGTCGAACTTTTGTCGGTTTGCTATCAGGGTTTTGGCCTGTTTCTCAATGGCCTTAGCTTCCTCAAGGCTGGCATCGCCTACCGTCAGTGCGATGAGGTGGATGCGGTTGCCGCCCGAAAACACCTGCTGTGCCGTGGTGATGGGCAAATAAACCATGTGCAGGCTCTCGGAATTGTTGCGTGCCTCGTCGGTGAAAATACCTACCACCTTGAAAGGTACACCGTTAACGTTGATGTATTTGCCTATGGCGGGCTCGGTCTTGAACAGCTCGTCGCGCACCTTATAGCTGATCACGGCTACCTTACGCCTTTCGTTTAGGTCGGGCATATTGATGAAGCGGCCTTCGAGCAACTCCACCTTTTCGATGTTCTGATAGTCGGGGTGAACGGTTCGTACGTTGTAGGTTCCAAATTCCTTCTTATAGCTTACGCGGTTGTTGCCTTGTATATTAAAACGGGCCGAGAGGTTGTCGATGCCTGGCACCTGACGGGCAATCTGATCGCGGTCTTCGTTGGTCATCTGCACATAACGTCCGGGCTGCATGCCAGCAAAAGGCTTGCTGGTTTGTCCGCTCCAGATCCATACCGAATTGGTGGCCGAACCGTTGAAATCGGATTCCACGCCACGCTGTAGCCCAACGCCCGATCCCTGAAGGATGATCAGCATGAAGATGCCCCAAGCCACCGAAAAGCCGGTGAGAAAAGTGCGCAGCTTATTCTTTTTGATGGTACTTAGGATTTCCTGCCATTTATCGAGGTCGAACATGTTGCCGGTGTTTTTTGGGGTTAAACGTTAAACGGCGCGGGCGTAAACCGGGGCTACCGGATGATAACCGTTGCGTTCGTCGGTATTGATAAGCCCGTCGCGCAGGCGGATGATGCGTTGGGTTTGGTGAGCAATGTCATTCTCGTGGGTAACGATGATGATCGTTTTGCCTGAATCGTTGATTTCTCGGAACAGTGCCATTACTTCGTTGGAGGTAACACTGTCGAGTGCACCTGTCGGTTCGTCGGCCAGTATCACCTTGGGATTCGAAATCAGAGCGCGGGCTATGGCCAGACGTTGTTTCTGTCCGCCCGATAGCTCACTCGGCAAATGGTTGGCCCACTCGCGCAATCCCACCTTTTCGAGATACTCCATGGCTATTTTGTTGCGGCGGCGGCGGCTCACGCCATGATAGTATAGCGGCAGGGCCACATTTTCCATGGCATTCTTGAAGCTTATCAGGTTAAACGACTGAAAGACAAAGCCTAGCAATTGGTTTCGCAGCCTGGCGGCTTTGGTTTCGTTGAGCTTTTCGATGCGCAGGCCGTCGAGGTAATATTCACCCTTGTCGTGCACATCAAGCAGACCGATGATGTTGAGCAAGGTACTTTTACCCGAACCCGAAGAGCCCATGATGGACACCATTTCGCCTTCCTCAACAGTGAGGTCGATGCCTTTGAGCACATGGAGGCTGGTGTTTCCCATAGGATAGCTTTTGTGAATGTTCTGCAGTTGAATCATGACGGCATTTGGTTTATGATGTCATGCACAAATGCAAGATCGTGCCAATATTCCTATAATTTTGTTTTTCAGCATTATACATTTGTTTTATACTTCTTTCCTTCAACATTTGAGCATGAATTTTGTGTGCGCAGGCGACCGCAACTGTCCGCCATCGGACGGAAATAAAAAGCATGCGTGCCTGGTGCTTATTGCCATTAGTGGGTTTCGGTAGCCGGGGTTTCCCTCTTTACAAGCCCAAAACAAATAACTCCAAACCTCGAACCCCAAACCTCAAAAAGCAAACAAAACAACCCATCTCCTAAACAAATTCTTCATATTCTTCCCCTGCAAACAGCACCAAGCAACCAGCACGTCAAACCC
>DAIOUP010000152.1:0-5596 GCA_036759465.1 Bacteroidales bacterium | reverse complement strand
GTCTTTGGCCTGACCGGAGGCGATGCGGCGGCCTCAGCCTTCAACGGCGACCTTACCTTCTGGATGACCCTTACCGGAAGCAACGGCATCGAAAAAATGGGCATGAACGGCGGCGGCTATGCCATGCAGCCGCTCAACAACCGCAAAGCCGCCAGCATCACCGGCCAGTTCGACATCACCATCAACTTCGTGGCCAAAACCTTCGACCTGGGCATCGACCTCAATGTGGGCATGGGCAGTATGCTCAACGGTACCGCCTCGGTGAACATGCACGCTTCCCCCGAACAGTGGTACATCTACATCGGCAGCTGGGAGGCCCCCAATCCGCAGAATTACGAGCCCTGGAACGATAAGAAGCGCAATAAGCTCAATGCCGACCTCAAGATTGCCCAGATTAAATACAACCTCTACTTTATGATGGGCTCCCATATGCCCGATCTGCCGCCCATGCCTGGTAAGGTGCTGGCCAATATGCAGACGCAGGGTGGGCAATTGATTGAGGATCAGCGTACACCGCCTCCGCCCTACAATGCACAGACGCCGGGCTTTGCCTTCGGAGCAGGTTTCCATCAGCAGCTTAAGTTTCAGGCTCTAATTTTCTATGCCGACATCGAGTTTTTCGCTGGCTTCGACGCAGTGCTCAAAAATTATAAGGCAGTGCCAGGTTGCGAAAATATGGGCATCAACGGTTGGTATGCCAAAGGACAAGCCTATGCCTATCTGGGTATTGATGCCGGTCTGGCATTGTACACCTGGTTTTACAAAGGCGAGTGGCCGGTGGTGAAAATCAACTGCTCGGCCACGGTGGAGGCCCAGTTTACCAATCCCAATTACCTCAAAGGACAGGTGTACATGAACGCCTCGGTGCTTAACGGACTGATCACGGTAAATAAGAATGTGAAATTCGAGGCCGGCGAGAAAATGAAATGCGGCAGCAATGTCAGTCCTTTTGGCGATCTGCCTATTGTTTCCGAGTTATTTCCGGGACAGGGCGACGAGGTGGAGGTGTACGACGATGTGCGTGTGGCTTTCAATTTTCCGAAGGGCAACTTTGAGGTTTTCAACGAACTTGAACCCGACAAGGCACCTCGCTATTTTTATTACGCCATCCACAGCATCGGTTTGCGCAAAGGAAATACGCTCATCCCGCTCATCGACGAGCCCATCTACAGCAAAGACGGCTATTCGGCCAAATACCTCAGCAAAAGCGGAGAGTTTTTGCCTGAGCTCAGCAGCCTGAAACTTGATTTTGTGGTGCGCGGTTACGAAGCTAAGCCCGGCCCTGATCCCATGCTGGTCGAAGAAAAATACAATCGCACTTTCCAGACCAAGAAACGCCCCGACCATATACCCTCCGGGCAACTGCTGGCGACAAATCCCGTCGTACGTCAGCGCTATTTCCTGAAAGAAGATGAAGTTCAGGGTTTTGCGCGTACCATTGGCAATAAGAACTGGTGTTACCTGTTCAACAAAAACGAATTGGGCGACCCTAAGATTTTCGATCAGTCGAAAACCAAATACCTTGTGCAGTTTTTCGAAACCGGCTCGGGCAAAACCATAGAAATGCCCTGCACCTGCAGCAATCAGGAAATTAAGTTTGCCGTGCCTTATCAACAGCTTAAAAATGAGACCATTTACAGGGTGCGCGTCATTGCAAGGCTGGAATACAGGCCAAAATCGAATCTCATCATTCAGGGCAACCAGCTCAATCCCGGCAACCAATGGCAAACGGGCGTCAAGCAGACTGAGATCACCCAGGGTGCACACAGGCTGAGCCGATTCCTGTTGGCCGACAACTCGCCCAAAACCTTCGATCACAGCCTGTTGAACACTGCGTGGTTTTTCCGCACCAGCAAATACAACACCCTGAGCGGTAAGCTGGCCGAGTTCAAACTTGACCAGAGCAGCTATACCACAGTGGTCACATCGCACTTCATACCGCGAATACGCATCAAAACGGCCAATGCCTATGGTCAGGGTGAGCATGAATACGAAATCAAAACCAAGCCCGACGGCGGCGGACTGCCAATGGTCAGCTACGAATTGCCCGTTGCCCTCATCACCGGTAAGGAAGCCTTTGATATGTACGACCTCTTTGGCTACTCGGTGGCCTATATGGGCGACAGCTATCCGGTGAAACCACTCGTCGGCTTCCACAAACCCGATGCCGGTAATCCACCTTTCTTCAACCCCTTCTACAACCTCCTCGAACAGCGCATGAATGCCCACAATGCCATTCTGCCTAACAAAATTTCCTTCCCGGCCAACCGCCATTACGATAACCTCTGGCTGAGCGAGTACGCCGTTAACATCAACATACGCGAAATATCGGGTATGATGGGTATGAAAAACGGCGGCACCGACGCCATCTGGACTCACTCCACCCGCTACGCCATGGGCATTGGCAATGTGCAGCTGCCGCCCGGTCGCACCCTATGGAAGCCTCACGGCGCGCTCACCCAAAAAGAGATTGATGATGCAATGGCGGCTACTCCGCAGCAACAGAATATGAATGCGAACAATATGCAGCTTCAAATTCTTGTGCCGCCAAACCTGAATCAGGGCGGAATGGGTGGTCAGGTGAACCAAAACATCCAAAACACCAATATCCCCGTTTACCCGCTGGTCAATCTGTCGGATTATCTGGCCATGCTCGACTACAGCCATCTGATCAACAGGCTGTGGACCTTCAACGCACCCATCAACCGCTCGAGGGCATTTACGGCCCAGGAGCAGCTCCGGCCGCTGCTTTTCCGCAACAAAGGAGCATATACCCTACAGATGGGCAATATGCACAGCATGAAACGCTTCGACTATAACTGGAATCGCGAAAAGCCTGTTATCATATTCTAATTCAGCCAAATATCAAAGGAACAACCCTACCCATGAAAAGAATAAGTTCGATTTTTATCAGCCTCATAGTTGCGCTCACCGGCTTTACCCAGCATCCATCGCTGCTCCGGCAGTCGTCGGCCAACCTGGCCATCGTGGGCCAACATGGCCGCGAAGGCGTCATGCTGCGTTGGGCACCCAAAAGTTTTGCCGTCTGGCAGGTGGCCTCAACGAACGGGTATGTGCTCGAGCGTGCCGAGTGGAACGAAAGTCAGTGGCCTTTCGATCCCAAAAAGCTGGAATACAGGCAGATGAGACGATTCAAGGCATTGGCCCGCAACGAATGGGAGCAAAAGGCCGGTATCCAAGACCCGCTGGTGGCTGTTGCCGCGCAAAGCCTTTTTGGCAGCGAAGCTGTCAAAGCCATGCCTGCGGGCAGCCTTGCCGACCTACGGCTGGTAGCCGACCTTCAGGAAAACCGCCATGCCATGGCCATTTTTGCGGCCGATTTGTCGTCCAATGCCGCTGCGGCACTCGGGCTGTCCTTTTATGATAAAGAAGTAAGCGCCGGCCGGGATTATATCTACCGGCTTCGCCTCGAAGGCAATAAGGCCGGCTTTGGTGTCGACACGGTCTGGCTTTATGTGCGATACGACGGCATACCTACGCCAACAGTGGCTGTGCAGTCAGTGAGCACGGCAAGCGGCCATGCGCGTGTGGATGTAATGTGGGACAAGGTGGTCAATGCCGGATTTTTTACCGCCTTTCATGTGGAACGCTCCACCGACAACAAAAACTTTATCCGGCTGAATGAGCTTCCGCTCACAACGGCCTTGGGCGACGATCAGCCTGAGATACACCTCTTCAGCGATCCTACGGCCGAAATCGGTAAAACTTATTATTACCGTGTGATGGGCATCACGCCTTTTGCCGAGCTTTCGGCTCCCGGGCAGTCGGTTGCCGGCATGGCAAGAGATCTGGAAGGTCCGCTGCCGCCAAAAACTACAGCCGTTGAGCAGCGCGACAACAGCTTCACCATCAGTTGGGAAGCCGATCAGGCCAGCATTGCTCATGATGCCACAGGATGGTTGGTCAAGCGTAGCATTTCGGCTTCCGGCCCTTTTCAAAGCCTTCACGAAAGCGTTTTGCCATTACGCCAGCGCAGCTTTACCGATAAAAACCCCGTGCCCGTTTTAACGAATTACTACCGTGTTTACGCTGTGGACACCGCAGGCAATGAAACGCCGGGTACAATCCGGGCCGCCGTGTGGGTGGACAGCATCCCTCCGGCAGCACCCGCCGGACTTACTGCAAAGGTCGATTCTACCGGGATTGTAAACATTTACTGGAATGCCGGCAGCGAGGCCGACCTGCAGGGTTATCGCGTGTTTGTGCGCGACGACCGCAACAAGGACTGGTATCAGCTCACCAGACGCCCGATTGTTGACAACGCATTTACCGACACGGTTGACCTGAAGTCGCTTTCGCGCTCCATTCAGTACACCGTTGTTGCCACTGATTTTCACTACAATACCTCACCCTATGCATCGGCCTTTACCCTTAAGCTTCCTGATCTGGTGGCGCCTTCGGCTCCCCGCTGGGCGCCATGGACCGTGGAGGACGATAAAGTGAAACTGAGCTGGTACCCCAGCGCCTCGGCCGATGTGCGGGCACACCGCCTTGTGAGAACCGACGAACAGGGCAGGCTTAGCCTTTACCGCGACTTCAAACCGGGAGATAACTTCTATCTGGCCAGTATAGCGGCCGGCGTTCCCGCATCCTTTGCCCTTTTGGCCATCGACAGCGCAGGCAATGCTTCCGACACGGTATTCCTTCGCAATATGATGAGCACTTTTAACGAAAAATTGCCCCCAATCCGGCAGTTCAGGGCAAAAGTGGCTGAAAGCCAAAAGGCTATAGTGCTCGAATGGTCCTATGATTCCGAAGTTGAAATGTCGTTTTTGCTCTACCGCAAAAATACCGACACCGGCGAAACGGAATTTGCCGGTCGCTTTGACAAAGCAGCGCGAAGCTACACCGACCGCGGCCCGAGCGCTTTTCGGCAGGGATTTGAATACTATTTAAAAGCCGTTGCAAAAGATGGCCGCGAGTCGGACTGGGCACCGCCGATAAGGATGAGGTTTTAAAGAAAAAGCAGAGAGATGGCCATCGGATTGTCAAATGAATTGTGCATGACCGGAATTCTGAGAACCCCTTAAAATTTTGAATAACACTGCATGAGAAAAGCAATATTCTTATTTATAGTGCTGATCCTGAGGCAAGTAGTCATGGCACAGGACGTCGAAAGCCTTGTCAAGGCCAAACCGTTGAAATGGACAGGTTCGGTGGGCACGGCCCTTTCCAGTCAGCCCAAACGGGGCAGCACATTGGAAGGCAGCCCGCTGCATTATGCTGTTTTTGGAAATTTCACCCTCAGCCTGTTCGAAAACTTCGACCTGCCCTTGTCTTTCAGCTACACCCGTTTTGGCCTGAATGTGGAAAAGCCATTTTATCAGTTTGGCATGGCGCCTACCTATAAGTGGGTCAAGCTTCATCTGGGCCACAGCACCATGCATTTCAACAATTACACCCTTTCGGGGCACACATTTTTCGGGGCGGGGCTGGAACTTACGCCAAAAAAACTTCGTTTTGCCGCCATGCGCGGGCGATTGCGCAATCCGGTACTGCTTGATGCCCTCACCGGTCAGGCGCTGCAGCAACCGCAGTTTGGCCGCGAAGGCTGGGGTGCGAAGCTGGGCGTGGG
>DAIOUP010000151.1:0-5610 GCA_036759465.1 Bacteroidales bacterium | reverse complement strand
AACCATTTGGTCGGGTTCTATTTTTGGCAAAAACATTTCCTGAGGGCGCAATCCGGCCCAAATTCCGATTGTCGGCGTGATGACCGCTAGGCCAAGATCGATAATTCCCGTAAACCAGAATGTGTTGGGAAAATCCTTGTCGAGCCACATAAATCCGAAAAGGGAAATCACGTAAAAAAACCGACCGAAAACTAAGCAACCGATGCTGAAAGCATAACGACGAATGTTGAACGACGAAAGTATCTGCATCCAGGCAAAACAGAGGAAGAAAGAACCAAGAAAAACGGCATAAAATGGATGCATTTCAGGATTATCGATTGCACGGCCATTTCCAATTGCAAAAATGTAGATCAAACCTGCCATGGTATCCCAAACGCCGCCGAGTGCAAAAACTGCTGCAAGGGTTTTTGTTCTTTCAGTTTTCATATATAACTGATTTACAGAATGATATTAAGGTGTAGTGAAATTCTTCCCATCCCTTCGGCACATTGATATCTAATTTCCAACAGCCCGAGTAAGCAATTGTGCGTTCGAGCACCTCATAACTTCCTGTTGTTTCAAACTTTCGGCTGAAGGTTCTGTCGCCCGAAGGGTCAATTAATTCTAGGATCAGACTGCCTTCTTTGAGGCTGATGCTTCCGTTGAGCGAAAGCATTCTGTTATTTCCGGCCACATGCAATACCACCAGTCCCTGTTCATTTCTATCGAAATCGGTATCGAAACCGTAGCGGATTATCGGTTCTTTCTGACAGGCTGTGGCCAACATCAGCAGGACAAACACGGTTTTATACAAGGTGACCATGATTTATGAGTTTTGCTATTGGGCTATAGTGTTGATAATAAAAACGGGTGACAGACCTCGTCCGCCACCCGTATGAAAGCAACTCAGAATTTCTTGATTATTCCGACGCGGAGCGAAAGATAATTATGCTTCAGTTTGGTGGTGTTGCCTTCAATCTCAACATCCCTGTCGAGGTAGTTAAATTTGAGGCCGGGGGCAATACTCCAGTTCTTACCAAGGGCATAATTCACACCAGCTGCAGCCTGAAATCCGAAGCCATGTTTGGTGTCGCCGATGATGTCGCCGTCCTTGTTTTCAATTTCGATATGGTTGTAAAGTCCTGCACCCCTTACAAATACTGACCAGGGTGATTGCCCCAGTGGCTGTTTGAACTGCAGCCCAAGAACGTAGCCTGTTTCCTCGAACGACATTTCATTGCCTGCAAACGACTCGTCAGCGCCAAAACGATTGTAGCCCCAGCCGCCATAGAGGCCGAATTGCGTAATGATATCGTAGCTGAGCAATCCTTCGAAGCCAAAACCCGGATTGAGGGTGGTATTGCCAGGCTTGCTGGTCGATACCGAAACACCTGTGTTCAGTTCGACGCCGAAGCGTTTGTTGGTCTCCTGCGCTGCGATGGCACCGCAAAGCATCATTGCAATGGTAAATGCGAAAATTGATTTTGTTTTCATAGTATTAAAGGTTTAATAATGAACGATTTCGCAGCAAATGTATGAGCTCGCAGACGGCCCTTTCAACTAAAAGCCGGTGAAGGCGCTTTTAGGAAGGGTGAGAGTGCATTCCGGTAAGGCGAATGCGTTACGGGCAATCGAACATGGTCATTGAGGAAAAAGAAAGTTTCACAATTCCTTCAGCAGCCCTGTGGGGGATGTATCGAAGTAATGTGAAACATTAATTGTTTGAATCACAGGGTTTCACAGGAGAAACACAATGTTTCTCACTATGGCAGAATAATCCAATCTGGCTTCAGGAGTAGCCATATCGGGGTAAAAAAGTCCGAAAGCATAACTGGCCTCAGAACTGCCCAAATCCCATCACAAAGGCCATAATAAAATATGAAGCAGCTCCGTCGGTGGCCAGGGTTTTTATGCGGTTCATTTTGTTGTATCCCGCTTCAAATTTCAGGCTGAGGTAGCCCACAGTGGGTACGCCGTAAATATTGCTACTGCTGTATTCGTATAGTTTGACTTCGGAATGCAACCCGGCACCGTAGGTAAAAGTATTGAAGATATAGGCTTCGCGTTTGTTGTCGCGTGGGTCGTCATACACATTGCTTTGCAGGGAGCTACCCGAAACTGAGAGATAAGGGGCAAGATGAAATCGCTTGTTGCGGACTACAAAATATCCTCCTTTTAAACCTGCATCCAGGTAAGTGAATCTGTCGCCCTTTTCAAAAAAGAGGGTGTCGTAAGGCGTTATCGCAATCAGAGGTAGTTTGGATGGCAGCCCCGAAACCTGAAGGTATAATGAGCTGAAAATCCTGTCCACATTTACATCCATTCCCATGTTAAAAGTGGCATTTGAGGAGAAATAATTGGAAAGGTCGCCCATGGGAATAACGACGCCCGAACCTAAGGATACGTTGAAGGCACTTGTGTAAAGCCTACCGGGCACAAAATGCTTCACAAATTCGGGATATGACGACGGCTTGTAGGTTTTACGATAAGTGCTAAGTTTTTTGTTAAATTCCTGATCATCACGATCATTAGATGTATAGTAAAGCAAAAGATCAAGCAATTGCCAGGCTTCGGCCTCCATTCCTTCATCCCGACTACTTGCAAGTATCATCGGTTTTCGGTCCTGTACCATCGTAAACAAAATGGAAGCCATTTCCGGCGATTTCGGAAACAACTGCTGTCTCGCTTTATGGTCGTATGCTTTAAATAGCTTTTCCGTGGCAGGCCAGTCAGCTGTCAGCAAATTGATGTATAAATCCTCCACGTAATAAAATGCATCGTAGGCTGAGTTTTTTGTGGCCTCTTTCAGGTGCTCGTAGATCACTTTTGCCTTCTCGGAATTATTATTGTTCAATTCGTTGATTATCATTCGTCTGCCCTGATGAACAAGCATCTCGGTGCTGTCGACAAACGAAAGGATCTCGCTTCTGATTTGTGATCTGAGCGCCCCGGAAACTATTAGTCCCAGCAGCAACAAAAACCAAGCCTTTTTCATTTTGGTAAAATTTACACGAAGTTACGATGCAATGAGGGTGAAATTCGCGCATTCCCACAAAGATGATGCAGGAATCAGGGTAGTTTATCTGGGAGGCAATTGAAGTTGAAGCTGGATTTGCCCGAGCAGTGAGCTGGGGAATTACGTATGTTTGCAGCCTGCTGACAAAAGGCTGCTCATGAATCTGCTTTCGGTACACCAGCTAAGCAAAGGCTTTGGCGATGAACCCTTATTTACGGGCTTGAGTTTCGGACTCAGCAGGGGCGATAAAGCCGCCATTGTTGCGGTAAATGGGGCAGGCAAAACCACCCTCATGCGCATACTGGCCGGAAAGGAAGAGCCCGACAGGGGAGAGGTGGCTTTTGCCGAAGGCATACGCGTAGGCTATCTGGAGCAATATCCTTCATTCAATCAGGAGATTACCATTGCAGATCTGGCTTTTGGGCCTGAAAATCCAGTGAGCATACTCAAACACACTTACGAGGAACACCTGAATGCGGGCGCCACAAACCCCAATCTGGATGCTTACAACAAACGGCTGAACGAGCTTACATCGCAGATGGATGCTTTGGGAGCCTGGGACTACGAACGACGGCTCAGCGAATTGCTCACTCGTTTTGGTCTGGCTGAAACTTCCCGTACAATCGGCTCGTTATCAGGCGGGCAATTGAAACGGCTTTCGCTGGCCATGGTCATCATTGATAAACCCGACCTGTTGCTGCTCGACGAACCTACCAATCATCTTGACATCGAAACCATCGAATGGCTGGAAAAATACCTCAGCCAGGTGAATATCACCTTTTTGATGGTAACCCACGACCGCTATTTTCTCGACCGGGTATGCAACCACATTTACGAGCTTTTCGACGGAAAGTTTTATGTCCACAAAGGCAATTTTGCCTACTATCTCGAAAAGAGTGCCCAGCGCGAGGAGGCAATGCGGATTGAAGCCGAAAAAGCCGGTCAATTGCTCAAGCAGGAAACCGAATGGATGCGTCGCATGCCTCAGGCGCGAACCACCAAATCGAAAAGCCGTATTGCGGCCTACTACGAATTGAAGGACAAGGTGGCTTCGGTAAAACGCCAGCAGGAGATAAAGCTCGATATCACCATGCAACGCATGGGGAGCAAAATCCTCGAAATGCGTAATGTCTCGAAACGCTTTGGCGAAGTGGTCATCCTCGACCATTTTGATTATATGTTCACCAAAGGCGAGCGCATTGGTGTAGTCGGCCCCAATGGCGTTGGGAAAACTACTTTCCTTAACCTGCTCACCGGCATCATCCTTCCTGAGGGTGGCCGAGTTTTGGCCGGCGATACCATGGTTTTTGGCTATTACACCCAGGACGGACTTCAGTTCGACGATACCAAACGCATCATCGATGTGGTTAAGGAAATAGCCGATGTAATAGAACTGGGCAATGGTCAAACCTTGAGTGCCCAGCAAATGCTCACCCGCTTTCTGTTTTCGCCGCGCAAGCAAAACCAATTAGTGGCCAGCCTCAGCGGTGGCGAAAAACGACGCCTGCATCTGCTCACCGTACTGATGCTTAATCCCAATTTCCTGATTCTTGACGAACCTACCAACGATCTTGATCTTATTACCCTTCAGGCACTTGAAGAATTTATCCGGCAATATCAGGGCTGCCTGATCATGGTAACGCACGACCGTTATTTCATGGATCAGGTGGTGGACCAGTTGTTTGTTTTCGAAGGACAGGGCAGGGTGCGCGGCTTTGTTGGCACTTATAGCGAATACCGTGAAATGAGTGCATCACGGGAAATCGAAGAACGTAAAACTGAGCAGCCCAAACCAGATTCCGGGCCAAAGCCTGAGAAACCCGTTAAGGTGCAGAAAAGAACCTTTCGCGAGCAGAAAGAGTTTGAAGCGCTCGATCAGGAAATATCAATGCTTGAAAACGAAAAGTCGGAGTGTATGGCCATGCTTAACAATAGTAATCTTCCGTATGAGGAATTAAGACGAATATCGGAGCGAATTACTTTTATAGAAAATGAGCTCGATGTAAAAACCATGCGCTGGCTCGAACTCGACGAAATCGGCAAATAACCAAGAATATAAAGTAATATGGATCAGCAACTTATTGAGAGCTTCTTTAAGCAAAGTATCAGTGAAGGTCAGGTTTGGCTGTTGCAGGCCGACGATGGTATGTTTGCACTTGTTGAAGATTCAGAAGGCACCAGCATTCTGCCCATGTACGCATCGCAAGCTATGGCGCTTGAATCGGCGGTTGACCTTTGGGCTGGCTATAAGCCTGAACCCATGCCGCTTCGTGAGCTCATTCAGTGGCTCACCGAAATGGCCGACGATGAGATGTATGTGGGCATTGCTGCCGGAGGAAATAAGGTAATCCCTTATCCGGCCTCTATTATGCAGCAGGAATTGATAATCCGAAAACAACAAAGGTAGGCTACTGCCGCTGCATATTTTTCAACCGGCTGCTTTCGTCTTTTAGCTTTTCTTCCTGAAGCTTGATGCGTTTTTCAGTGTCGGTTTGCTTAAGCTTCAGTTCGTTGATCTTCCTCTCGTTTTTTCGAATACGCTGGTCTGCTTTTACAATCGATTTCTGAGATTTCTTTACATCTGAAGAAGCGCTGCGAAGCGCTTTCTCATGCTC
>DAIOUP010000150.1:0-5627 GCA_036759465.1 Bacteroidales bacterium | reverse complement strand
AAACCTCCTTAGGATAGAGCAGGAAGTGCCCCTCTCGGATATTGTAGGTTTCACGACTATCGAAAAAATAATCGGTTTTGACGAAGCCCGAAAATTTAATTCCAAAAGAAGTTTCCTGAGCCTTTGCCACGAACAAAGTCAGGGCAAAGGCTGTTGTCAGGAGATGTTTTGTATTCATAATCAAGCTATTAGGCGTGATGTTAGTTTTCAACTTTTTGGGCATTGTCTTTCTGGGTGAGCAGCGACACAACAACCAATACAATCACCGCAAGGGGAATGGAAACAATGCCCGGATTATCCATTGGGAAGGGGGCCGAAATGGTTGGCAGTCCATATCGCTCATACATCGACGGGGATAACAGGATGAGGATTACCGATGAAAGAATACCTGTTAGTATTGAAGCTGCGATGCCTTTTGCCGTGGTTTTTTCCCAGAAAAGCAGGAATACGATGGCTGGGAAATTAGCCGAGGCGGCTACCGAGAAAGCCAGTCCCACCAGGAACGACACATTCATTCCTTTGAAGAGTATTCCCAACACGATGGCAAATACTCCCACACCGAAGGCCGCCATTTTGCCGGCCATAACCTTTTTTCGGTCGTCCATTTTCATGCCAAGGTAGTTATCGAGAAAGTCGTGTGCAATGGCGCCCGATGAGGCAACTATGAGTCCGGCAACCGTTCCCAAAACGGTAGCAAAGGCAATGGCCGATATAATGGAGAACAGCCCGACTCCGAAATATTTTGCCAGCAGCGGGCCGGCCATATTGGAGCTTTCCACATCCAAAACACCATTAATGGCTGCGCCAAGGCCCATGTACATGGTTAAAATGTAGAAAAAGCCAATGGCTACGATGGCCACGATGGTCGATTTACGGGCATCGCGCTGGCTGGGCACAGTGTAGTAACGGATTAGGATGTGTGGAAGTGCAGAAGTGCCCAAAAACAGGGCTAACATCAGCGAGACAAAATTGAGCTTGGTCCAGAAGTTTGCACCGTGCTTGTTCGACACTTTCAGTAAAAGGCCGGGATTAATCATATCACGTCCGGCGGTGGGTTTGGGATACCATACCGTGGTTTGGGCATCCCTGATTTCTGTTTTGGAATAACGGGTGATTTCTGCTTCGTCGAGCGCAGCAAAGAAACCAAATGGCCCCAAAGGACCAGTTTTCTCAACTTCCTCACCATTACGGACTATCTTCGTCACATTACCCACCTGATAAAACTTTTGTTCCGAGCGTGGTGCGCCATTGTAAAGCTTTGTACCATCGGGTGCTATGGTCAGCGATAGGGTCTCTACGAGCGTTCCAGAAGCATCAAGCATGAACCAGCGCTGTGTTCCAGCCTTTTCGAGACGGGCGAAGGTTTTACCTCCGGCCTCGAAAGCGCCATCGAAGATCCACTGTTCGTCCTCAACACCTGTAATCTTTCCGTCCTCAATAACTGCAGTAATACGCATGAGCTCAGGTGTGTTTTCGCCCGGCTTCAGTGTCAGCCCATGATTTAAAATATAGATAGTGAGAACTGTTGAAAAGATTATCAGCAAGGCTCCTTTGATGAACTGAACATAAGTTGTCGATGTCATGCCTGCCGTGGCTACGATGAAAATCACAATCGAACCCACGATAAGTACACCAACCCAGTGAGGCAGGCCAAGCAACGGCACCACCAGGTCGCCGGCACCCACCATCTGGGGAATGAGATAAAACAACGAAACCACCAAAGTGCTGACGGATGCGGTGAGCTTGATCGATTTGGCATTGAATCGAGCGTCGAGTGCATCAGTAAAAGTGTATTTGCCTAAGCGCTTTAATGGTTCGGCCACCAAAAAAAGTGCTGCCACCCAGCCGGCAAGATACCCGATGGAATACAAAAAACCATCGAAACCAGAAAAGGCAATCATTCCGCAGATGCCCAGAAATGATGCCGCCGACAGATAGTCGCCGGCGAAAGCAATGCCGTTTACTCCCCAGTGAATGGTGCCTCCGGCTGCATAATAGCCCGATGCCGACTTAGTTTTACGGGCAAAGTAAAACGATAGACCCAATACGGCGGCAACGAAGAAAATAAAGATCAGAACTGCCCAGACAGAAACCTCGTAAATCATGACCTATCCTCCATCTTTTTGTTTGCTGCATTTTCGTAGCGTGTGCAGATGATGTTGTAAATAAAACCCATCACCATAGCCAGAATAATAAGGCCAAAGCCGTAAACGATGGCCAGGTTTTGTTTGCCGATGACATGTTTGGCCAGAAGGTCAGGATTGGTTAGCCCAATGGCTACAAATCCGGCATAGATAAGCGCGTAAACGATAAACAGGATAACGCCCAGTCGGGCTTTGCGGGCAGCCGCTTTGTCTGCCTCAAGCTTTGCGGCAGGTCCGTGATGCATAAGCTTTCCTCCTTTATGGTTTTTGTTTTGGTTAATTCCGAAATAACTTTCATTTTACCCCGAAAAAGGCGGTCAAAGCTAAGTAATTTAAAACTATACTGTTATGAAATTAACTTTGATAAAAAACATTGTTATAAAGCAATAAATTAAATACATTTGTGAGTAATATGCGAATGGTTCGACAATCGGAAAGCTGCAGCAGCTGTAAGTCCAAATGTGATATTTATTTCACGGCCAGGGAACTTGGGCTGATAGATGATCTGCACCGCGCTCAGGTTCGTTTCAGAAAGCATGAAATCATTGCTGCTCAGCACGATGTTGCAGAACATGCCATCATTATCCTCGACGGGCAGGCCAAGATGTACATTGAGGGATTTGGCGGGCGCAACTTAATGATCGGACTTATCGTTCCGGGCAATACGCTTGGGTTGATGGCCGTTTTTGGCACTAGTCGCTATCCTTACCATGTAAAGGCATTAACTGATGTGCATTGCTGCCTTGTTGAAATCGCATTTCTGAAACGTATGTATGAAACTGACCAATCTTTCCGGCAGCGGCTCAACGGAGCATTCTCTCATAGCGTCAATAGTATTATGGGAAAGCTTGTTTCGCTGAACCAAAAACATTTGCGTGCGCGCATGGCCGAAAGCCTGCTCTACCTGGCCGAGGTGTACGAATCGAACCACTTCAGTCTCACGCTCACGCGCAACGACCTGGGGGAGCTGGCCGGCATAACCGGCGAGAATGCCGTAAGGGTGCTCAGCGAATTCCGAAAAGAAGGAATTATCGGTCTCGAAGGAAGAGCGATGGAGTTGATCCTGCCGGAAATGCTGCGCAAAATCAGTCAGGCTGGTTAGAACAGCTTTCATGGCATCTAACTCAGGTAGCCCGACTTTATAGGTAAGCTGTTTTTTTAGAACAGCGCCCACTTTCTCTTACTACGACGAATAACTAATTGCAAATAAGCGCTTTAACTTTCTCATCATACGCCCGAATCAGTTTCATGCTTCCATAATTAGCCTTTAAATGCACTCATGAATTCAGCGCTGAGTCTTTCGTTGTAGTGCCCCATTTGAGCAAATGCTTTTTTCAAAACAATTTGGTCCATTTCGCTCAGCCTTCGGGCTGAAACGTGGTTTCCGGCCGGCATTCCGCTCATAATGTCCTCAATTTGTCGGGTCACCCGCAACTGCATCAGGTATTGGAAATGAAACAATACCTCCTCGGCTGTGGTATTGCTCCATACATGCATTTGCTGTAAAGCCTTGATTCGCTGAATAGTGTTGGTGGCCCTTATTTGTTTCTTCAGGGCATATATTCTCGCAAACATAACAGCCAGCGCTGTCCAGCCTTTAAGGTCCACTGCATCCTGCACACTCGCTCCCTGAAGCATAATTGCACCCTGAGTCGGTGGCTTAATATGTGTGGCCGATTGTGCCAGCAGATAGAAGAAGGTGGTTTTTCCTTCGAAGCTTTCGAAAATATGGTCCTGCAAAGCATTGAATACCTTTATGTCGCCGCACCCGTGTTTGAGGTCGAAGAAAACTGAGAGATTGAGGATGTTTTCAGGATCAGGTTCGGCAATCCACTGCTCAAAATATACTTTCCAGGTACTTAGTGGCTGGCACCACATGGGATTTGAGGCCATAAAACCGCCCGGGCAAGACGGAAGTCCGCTCAGTGCCAGTCGGTCGCATATTTTTTTGCCCAACTGCATGAAATAAGCTTTTGTTTCTTCGGCTTTTTCCGTTTCAACATCGGCATATACAATGGCATTATCCTGATCGGAGCTGAACATCAACTCTTCCCGGCCGGCACTTCCAAACAAAACGAAGCTGTAAGGCACCGGCGGCGGGCCAAGCTCTTTTTCAGCGAGTGCAACAATCCGTGCCGTTATAGCCTCGTTGGCCGCCGAAATGATGTTGCAGATCGATTGCATATTGCCCTTACCCTCGGCGATGGGCCTGATAATCTGTGGCATTGCATTGCGCAGGCGAGCCAAACAGGATGCGTCGTTGCAGTTGTCGACCGACTTTTGAAATAGCGCGACAGGCCTGGCCGCCGTTTCAGCAATTTTATCCTTTCGCAAAATGCCGGTTAACTTGCCGTTGGCTCCGTATAGCACAAGATGCGAGATTTCTTTGGAAATCATAATGCCCAGGGCTTTCGAAAGGCTGATGTGACCAGGGGCTCTGATCACCGGCGAGGTCATAATGGAGGAAGCCGGCTGCTGCAAAGGCTGATTGCCCGAAGGAATACGGTTAATGATGTCTTTGTTTGTCAGAATACCAATGTATTCATTGTTTAAGGTGAGCAGCACATGGGTCGACTTTTCCTGCCTCATAGTTTCTATTGCCTGCTCGAGGGTAGCACCTGCCGGACACAGAATTGCCGGATCGGCAAAACTAATTGCAGTGGCATTTTCGAAGGCAGACAACAACTGCAGAGTCTGGGCAAACTTTTCCAGTCCGGAAGTATCGGCCGATTCAATGACAGGCTCTAATAGGCCATCACAATAAATCGTATTCCCTTGATCGTCGTACACCAAAAAAAGGCTCAACAGCTGAGTGGTTAGTTCTCCGTTGCGTTTTCGAAGGGCAACGGGCTTGCGACTGATCACGCCTTTGTCGCGGACTTCGGCAAGCAACTGGCGCAGGATTTGTCGGTTTTCGATAATGTCGGACAATGGCACGTTGTTGAGTAGCCATTCGTTGCTGTATCCTAGCAATTCGGCCACGCCTCTGTTGAAATAGGAAAGTCTTTGCCCGCGCAATGGAAACCTGAATATGCCCGATTTGCTGTGTTGGGCAAGGTTCTCGAATCGCAGTTTATAATCTTCAAGCTCCTGTTTCACTGCCCGATGTTCCTGCACATCGCGAATGGTCAGCAGCAAGCCATCCTTATCGGCAAAGTGCACCGGCAATATGGTAAGCAATGCTTGCCTAAGGCTTCCATCTTTACGCTTAAAATTCAACTCATGGCGCGATTCGAGCGCTCCGTGGCTTTGATCGATGGGACTTTTACCAGCAATGAGATCTGTAATTGCCAGGCTTTCAAGTTCTTTGGCGGAGTAGTGTAATAGATTCTGAACATACTGGTTCGAATAGGCAATTTTACCATCCAGCAGAAGCAAAAGACCTTCGGTTGACGACTCTGCGAGCGATCGGTATTTTTCTTTCGATTCGAGCAACTGACTTTCAGCTTCCTGACGCTGGTTTTCGATGCGCAGGCTTTGAAC
>DAIOUP010000149.1:0-5628 GCA_036759465.1 Bacteroidales bacterium | reverse complement strand
GACTACTGGTTCGGGTGCGATATTCCTTTATTACTACGGATTAAGACGCATTAAAGCCATGACGGCCACGATTAGCGAGCTGCTATTTCCGGTTTCGGCAGTGGTATTCGACTATCTTATCAATGGCTCTTTGCTGAGCCCATTGCAGTGGCTCTCGGCAGCGCTGATGGTTTTTGCCATTATTCGGCTCAACACCCAGTTTCGCGAAAATTAAGGCTTGCCATATGTCTGGAAAATTTGTAAATTGGCTATCCAAAACAAAATTACCATGTCAGAAGATCTTGTCAGGGTTTACACCGGTTCGATAGTGGAAGCTACATACCTGAAAGAAATGTTGCTGGAGAACGGAATTGGCTGCATTCTTCGCGACACCCTCAACGAAAGCCTGATGGCCGGTTGGGGCAGCGGTTCTCCTGAAAATTCGGTGGTATTGCTCGTAGAAACAAGCCTTTCGGAAGAAGCAGAAAAGCTTATCGGGCAGTATTTCGATTTCACCTGAAGATGGAACAATGCCTTCATCAGTGGTTTTTTCTCGATGGTAAGTTACGCAGCAGTTGTGACTTTCATGAAGGGCTATTCAGCGCGGAATCGGCTGTTTATGAAGTGATAAGAGTTATCGATGGCAAGCCACTTTTTTTTGAAGAACATCTGGAAAGATTTGATGAAAGTGCTCAGCTTGCCGGTATCCGGCCATTTCCAAATAAGCAATTCATTTACAATGCCGTAAGACTGCTTATTGAAACGAACAGTATAAGCATAGGTAATTTCAAACTATTTCTTGGACGCCAATTTAGTAGTGCAAACCCTGTTATTGCAGCCTGGCTGATTCCATTCTTTTATCCGTCTGATTATATGTATAAAAGCGGCGTAAGCGTATTGCTGCTCAGGCACGAACGTAGCCAACCCAACGCTAAGATCGTCAGAACGGATTTCAAGACAAAGGTTGAAGAGGAAATGAGGCGCACCGGTGCATATGAGTTGCTCCTCCATCATGATGGAAAAATTACAGAAGGCAGTCGCTCGAATGTATTCTTTATTGTGGATGGAGTGTTGTTTACGGCTCCAGACGAGACAGTGCTCAAAGGCATTACCCGAAAAAAAGTGCTGGAAACTATCCATGAATCAGGCCTTCCGTTGAATATGAGTGCAGTCGATGTTGACCGGCTCGACACCGTTCAGGCGGCCTTCTTATGCGGCACTTCACCTAAAGTGCTGCCAATCTGCTCAATAGATAATCGTTATCAGCTTCATGCAGCTCACCCTTACATCGGGAAGATTTCAAGGAGATTTGAGCAAAAAATCAACGAAAACCTCGAAAGGTTTGCTTGGTGATTATCGGTTTCGGCCTATTCAAATGCTATTTGCTTAATTTTGACACATGAGCAACAGATCACGATTTGCATTCGCAGCTGCATTTATTTTCCTGACGATCTTAGCACCTCTCATTGCTTACACCCAGGAAGTGTGCCAAAGTGTTGAGGAGAACCGGCTGGCTGTGCTGATCAATGGACTGAGAAAACAAAACCGCCTTACGGAAATAGCACTTTCTTCGAGCCTCACGCTTGTAGCTAAGCTACATGTGAACGACCTACAGACTAACAAACCTGATACAAGTATCTGTTCTACTGCCAGTTGGTCGAACAAAGGAAACTGGACACCCTGCTGTTTCACAGCACTTGCGCCCCGCTTCGAATGCATCTGGAATAAGCCCAAAGAGCTGACAAGCTATCAGTTTCGAGGTTATGAAATCACCCATTACGAGGAAGGTATAATTCAGGTTGACAGCCTGTTTTCTTTGTGGCGCAAAACGCCTGCAGTGCTCGATATGCTGCTGGGCCGCAATGCCCATTCCGATAAGCGCTGGGCGGTGATGGGTTTGGCAGTGGGTGAGAATTATGTTTCACTTTGGCTGGGCCAGAGGCCCGACGCGGCCGGTCGACCTGCACTTTGCAGCGAGATACAGCCTGCCTTAGCCCAATCGACTCAAAACCATTCGATAAATTCCTCGAAGCCGGGAAAGTACTATTTGATCTTTGCCAGTTTTGCTAATCGTGCTGATGCCAATGAGGCTGTACGTCGGTTTAAAAACAGCGGATTTCCAAATGCCAATGTCCTGGCCCGTGAAGGTCGTTTCAGGGTTTCTATCAATACTTTTAACAACCTTAAAGACGCCATGGACGCAAGAGAAAGACTTGCAGTTGATTATCCCGATATCTGGATTTTTAAGGATTGATACCAAAAACCTTTTGGCTATACGGTTTGTTAACTGAAAAAAGGAATGATTAACGTTTTTTGGTTCCGACGCGATCTCAGGCTATTCGACAATCATGGACTTTTCAGGGCTTTGTCAGCAGGTTTGCCTGTCGAGCTGCTTTTTATTTTTGATACCGAGATACTTTCCAGGCTCGAAAACAAGGATGATTCGCGTGTGAGCTTTATTTACCAAAGTTTATACAAATTGAACGTTGAGCTCGGTGGGAATAATTCCAGCCTTCGAATTGAGTATGGCCGTCCGAAAGAAATATTTGAGAAAATTCTGGAAAAAGAGAAAGTACATGCGGTATTCACCAACGAGGACTACGAACCTTATGCCAGAAAGCGTGATGAGGAGATTGAAAAATTATTGGTAAACAGAGGAGTAGCCTTTCTGAGGTTCAAGGATCAGGTCGTATTTGCGCCTGGCGAGGTGATGAAAGATGACGGGCTCCCCTACACAGTTTTTACACCATTTGCCAATAAGTGGAAAAAGTTATTCAAACGCGAGATGATCTCCCCATTTCCATCCGAAAAACTACTTCATAACAGCATAAAAAAAACTCATCGATTTCCTGACATACAAAACATTGGTTTTGAGCCATCTTCTATTCCTGCACCTGAAGCTCGTCTCGAATCCAGTTTAATCTCCAGGTATGAAGAAACGCGAAATTTTCCTGCCATATCCGGCACTTCCTTAGCTGGCGTACATCTGCGTTTTGGCAGCCTGAGTGTCCGACAGGCCGTATCTATAGCGCTGAAAAACAGCGATACATGGTTGAATGAGCTGATATGGAGAGAGTTTTTCATGCATATTTTATGTCATTTCCCGCACAGCGCTACTGAGAACTTCAATCCCCGCTACAATCATATTCGGTGGCGAAACAACGAAGAGGAGTTTCAAAAGTGGTGCGAGGGAAAAACAGGCTTTGCAATGGTGGATGCCGGCATGCGCGAACTGAACACTACAGGGTATATGCACAACCGCGTGCGCATGGTTACTGCCAGTTTTTTATCCAAACATCTGCTCATCGACTGGCGATGGGGAGAAGCTTATTTTGCTTCGCGCCTGCTCGACTATGAGATGGCTTCGAATGTTGGAAACTGGCAATGGGCTGCTGGAACAGGCTGTGATGCAGCCCCTTACTTCAGGGTATTTAATCCTATTGAACAAGCTAAAAAGTTCGACCAGGGCTTTCGGTACATCCGCAAATGGGTGCCGGAGTTTGAGGATTTAAGCTACAAACCCATGCTTGATCATGCTTTTGCAAGAAACAGGGCCATTGAGACCTATAAGGCAGGTCTGAAGTAATTGAGCAAGTTCCTGAGGGAAAGCCATATACATGGTTTTGTTTTTTTATTCACAGCGGTTTTTATATTTGTGAAAAAATAGCAAACCCATGGCTTCGTACACATTAAAGGAAGTAATCAACAAACAGCTTGAACAACAGTGGCTTGCACTCCCATCGCGGATGTACCGAAATGATCCCAACTATATAAGGCCGCTGGATCAGGATGTGATGAAATTGTTTGATCCCACGCTGAACAAAAAACTGCGTAAAGGTGAAGCCATACGCTGGCTGCTGCTGGATGAAAAAGACAAGGCGGTTGGCCGTATTGCAGCATTTATCGACCCGCACACCGCAAAAAACAACGAGCAACCTACCGGAGGATGCGGGTTTTTCGATTGCCCCAATGATTTTGAAGCCGCTAAGATCCTCTTCGACGCTTCACGGGATTGGCTGAAGGCAAGAGGAATGGAAGCCATGGATGGACCTGTAAACTTTGGCGATCGCGATAATTTCTGGGGTGTTCTGGTGGACGGCTTTAACGAGCCGGTTTTCAATATGCCATACAACTTCCCTTATTATAAAGACCTGTTCGAGCAATATGGTTTTCAGCTGTATTTCAATCAGTTCACCTTTAGGCGAATGATATACGACGGCGGTTTAAGTGAAAGAGTATTCGAAAAGGCCGCCCGCATTCAGAAAAACCCTGATTACCATTTCGAAATGGTAAGCTGGAAAAAGATGGAGAAATACGCCGAAGATTTCATGACCATCTACAACAAAGCCTGGGGAGTGATACCCGGCGTTAAAATGATTACCCGCGAACATGCCATGGCTCTGCTTAAACAAATGAAACCAATCCTCGATCCTCGTCTGGCGCATTTTGGTTACTACAAAAATGAGCCTATTTCTTTCTTCATCGCGATGCAGGACCTGAACCAGATTATTCACGACTTCAACGGGAAACTCAATTTAATTAACAAACTTAAGCTGATGTACAGATTAAAGGTCAGTCAGAAATGCACAAGGATTATCGGACGCATATTTGGCATTGTTCCCGAACATCAGGGCAAAGGAATAGATGGAGCTATGATACTGCATTTCAGAGAGATAGCCATTCAAAAGAACTTTAAATACAAAGAAATTCAGCTAAACTGGATTGGCGATTTCAATCCCCCAATGTTAAAAATAGCCGAAGGTATTGGCGGAAAAGTGTACAAAACTCACGTAACCTACCGCTACCTGTTCGACAGGACCAAACCTTTCAAACGGGCTGAGCGTCAGGAGTCGGACAGGGCTAAAGGACTGAAGGACAGCGATGAATCGATAAACAGGAAATAAACTGTCAACAAACTTCTTTACTTGGCTGCAAAAACCTGTTTGCCTCCGCTGAACACAAATCTCGGTTTTGCTTTGGCTACATCTCTTTCGCCGGCTTGCATTAGGTCGGTATCGAATACCACAAAGTCGGCCAGTTTGTCCTTTTCAATGCTGCCTTTCAGTTTTTCCTCAAATCCGCCTTTTGCTGCCCAAATGGTCATCGACCGCAAAGCGGCTTCACGGCTAAGCGCATTTTCAGGCTGAAAGCCTTTTTCGGGCCAACCTTTCAGATCTTTACGGAAAACCGCAGCATAAAAGGTATAAACGGGGTTGATGTGCTCTATCGGAAAATCGGTGCCATTGACTAACCAGCCGTTTTGCTCAAGAAGTTTATTTTGCGCATAGGCACCTTTTATGCGTTCATTACCAACCCTTTCGGTTGCCCAATACATATCCGAAGTGGCGTGTGTGCTTTGTATGCTTGGGATAATGTTGTATTCGGCGAAAAGCCGAAAATCCTCAGGGCGAATGATTTGGGCATGCTCCACGCGCCATCGGCGGTCGTTCGACTCCTTAAGATACTTTGCATAAAGGCGGAGTACATAATTGACAGCTGCATCTCCAATAGCATGCATATTCACCTGAAAACCTGCATCATAAGCGTTTCTGGCTATTTCTTCATAAAATGAAGAATCGTATAAAAAGAGTCCCATGTTGTTTGGCGCGTCGCTGTAGTCATCAAATAAGCGTGCCCCTCTGGAGCCAA
>DAIOUP010000148.1:0-5635 GCA_036759465.1 Bacteroidales bacterium | reverse complement strand
ACTTTACACCGTTAACTCGGAGTATCAGAAAAAAATTGAAGAACTCATACAGCTCAACAGCGATGTAAACAACTTGCTGAAAAACACCGAAGTTGGTGCTTTGTATCTCGACCGGAAGCTTTGCATTCGCAAATTTACCGACACTTTTGCAAACCTGAGCAATCTGCTCGATGCCGACATCGGACGCCCCATCTTCCACATTAGCGGAGCAAACCTCTACCCACACTTTTTCGACGATATCCGAAAGGTTCAGGAAACACTGATGGTGATAGAAATCGAACATCAACTCATCGACAACAAACTGTATATAATCAAAATATCGCCTTACAGAACCGATTATCAAGCTATTGAGGGGGTTTTAGTCACTTTGGTTAATATCACGCTCATTCGGGAAGAGCGTTACAAACTCAAAGTAGCTGCCCAAAGACTCCACGATGCCCTCGAGCTCGGCAACATGGCGTGGTGGGAATGGGACATTATTACCGGACATGTGATGATGCATCCAAAAAAAGCAACTATGCTTGGCTATACACCGGAGGAGTTTCCGCACGATGTTTACGAAATTTGCAAACTGATCCATCCTGATGATTACGAAACTGTGATGCAGCACATGCGCGATCATCTGGAAGGAAAAATCCCTGTTTACGACATATCCTACCGAATACGCACCAAATCAGGAGGTTACAAAATTTACCATGATCGTGGTGGAGTTGTCGAAAGAGACGCCAACGGCAAACCTAGAAAGCTTGTAGGACTTGTAATTGATACCTCAGCAATCAGGCTGACTGAGTAATGCGTGAAATAATTACCGGATTGTAACTGCACAGTTTTATGAGTACTAACAGACAAGAGATTATCAAGCTCATTGAGGATTATCTAAGCAACCCCATAAACAGCCCTGAAAACATCGAAAATCGTTCTTTCAATGAGCTTATTCAGGAGTTCAGCAATATTTATACTGAACTCGATTATCAGAATCAGGAGCTGCGAATAACACAGGAAGCACTTGAAAATTCTCACAAAAGACTACTCGAGGTATTTCATAACGCTCCGGTGGGTTTTGCCTTAGTAGATAATGATTTCAGGCTGGGTATAGTTAATGCCAAGCTAAAGGAGCTTTTGCGCAACCACAAGGCTTGCAAGGAGGGCTCTGATTTAAGGCTTATGATTCACCCTCAGGATCAAACCCGATTTCACTTTTTTTTCAAACAATTAAATGAACTCGAAAACAGAAGTGAGGAACCATTTCGATTAATCGGCTCGGACGATCAGGTTTTGTGGTTTAAGATTACAGGAAAAAAATTTTCTACCGAGACAGGCTTAAGGCAAAACCTTTTGGTTTTCGAGGATTTTACTGAAGCGGTGGCAGCAAAAACAGCCCTTGAAGAAAATCGCCGAATGCTGGATGTTATAACGCAAAACACTCATGATATTATTGCACTGACAGGCGCAGACACAAGGTTCAAGTGGGTAAGTCCATCAATACGTTTGCTTGGATATGAGCCACACGAACTCATCGAAAAATCGGTGTTTAATCTTGTTGCAGAACCCTTTTTGGAGATTGTTTCAGAGGCAGTAAATAAGGCAATGATAACCAAAACCTCCGGGAAACTGGAATACCAATGCAGAAAAAAGGATGGCTCTTACGAGTGGGTAGAAACAATAGGCAACTTCATTTTTGGTAAGGAAGGTGAGATTTCTGAGTTGGTTTTCGTTACGCGTATCATTACCGACCGAAAGACGAACGAGGAAGCACTCAAAAGATCGGCCGAACTGCTTGAAGCATCCAACACCACCAAGGACATGTTGTTTTCGATAATAGCACACGACCTGAGAAGCCCATTTATGTCGTTGCTTGGACTTTCTGAAATTATAGCCGACAGGTCTTACGAGCTCAATATCGACCAACTTCGAGAGATGGGCCAAAGCATGAACGATACAGCCAAAATGTCGTTCGACCTGCTCGAAGATCTTCTCGACTGGTCGCGCGTGCAAAGAGGGATTATCACGCCAAAAAAAGAGCCTATTGATGTGGAAATAATGTTGAACGGACTTAAGGAACTTACGTCTGATAGCCTGAAAAAGAAGAGATTAAGCCTGGAAATCAACTGCTCCGGTGAACTAAAGTTTTATTCTGACCGACATATTTTGCAATCGATTTTACGAAACCTCATTTCGAATGCCATCAAGTTTTCTGAGCGCGATTCAAGCATTGGGATAGAGGTAACGGCGAATCAAAACAATGTGCTATTTGTTGTAGCCGATCATGGCATCGGCATTCCTATAGAAATGATGCCTAAGCTATTTGTTATTGACGACACCAAAAGACGAAAAGGTACCGATGGTGAAAGAAGCACCGGCCTCGGACTAGTAGTGGCCAACGATTTGATTAATCTTCTCAACGGAAAGCTTTGGGCACAACCCAATGGCGAAAAAGGAACAAGATTTTACTGTGAAATACCTGCCTTCTTTGATCAATGAAGGCCGGCAATACAGAAAAGCACTTATCATTCATTGAATATGAAAAGTGGCCTTTGACAAGGCCACTTTTCAAAAGGTTTTCATTACTACATTTACCCCTCACGATCACCCTGACGCGCCAGATTTCTGAGAAAGGCCATTTCGCGCCACTTTTTTCGTGCTTCGTCAACCGGTACTCCGAAGTATGTCTTGCCGGGTTCGAGGCTTTTATCCACGCCCGACATAGCCAAAATAACTGCTCCTTTTCCGATGACCAAATCTTTGTTTACCGACACGCGACCCCATAAAATAACATCATCCTCTATTTTGGTAACGCCGGCAATGGCGGCAAAGGCACCAATCAGGCAATTACGGCCAATATAGGTGTCGTGACCTATCTGACAGTGGTTGTCCATTTTTGTGCCGTCGCCGATGGTCGTATCTCCGGTAACTCCGCGGTCGATCGAGCAGAGTGCGCCAATTTCAACACGATTGCCAATAACCACATTCCCACAACTTTCGAACTTGCGGTATCCTTCCGGACGACGCTGAAAATAGTAAGCATCAGCTCCTAACACCGTTCCGGAGTGAATAATTACCTCATCGCCTATGATACAGTTTTCATAAATGGTAACATTGGGGTGAATGATGCAGTTGCGACCGATGGTAACATTGTTTCCAACAAATGCACCGGGCTGAATAACCGTTCCTTCGCCAATGCGCGCCGTTTGGCTCACCATGGCCGAAGCCGGCACAAACGGCCGATGCCGTCTGATGATGCTGATAAATGCGTCGAAAGGTTTTTCGTGAAAGATAAGCGCCTTACCTTCAGGGCGTTCCACCTGCTTGTTGATAATGATGGTTGTGGCAGCCGAATTGAGCGCTTTAGCGTAATATTTGGGATGATCGACAAAGGTTACATCGCCGGGTTCGACCATATGAATCTCATTGAGGCCGGTGATGAGAAAGCCGGGATCGCCATCGTAATTTGCTTCAAGCAAGGTGGCAAGCCCCGACAAGGTGTAGGCTTGATCAAATTTCATGGGCTACAGCTTACTCTTTTGCCCTCTCGCTGTAAACACCCTCAGCCGTGTTCACTTTCACTTTGTCGCCAATATTGATAAACAAAGGCACGCGAATAACAGCGCCTGTTTCGAGCGTAGCCTCTTTCATGGCATTGGTGGCTGTGTTGCCTTTTTCTCCTGGTTCAGTGTAGGTTACTTCGAGCACTACGCTGGCCGGAAGCTCGGCGCTGAGCACGCTATCCGATTCGGTATGGTAAAGCACTTCGGCAATGTCGCCTTCGCGCAAAAATTGCGGGGCATTAATCAAATCCTTGGGGATGCTGATTTGCTCGAAGGTTTCATTGTTCATAAAGTTGTAGTCGTCACCATCAGCATACAGAAACTGCATGGGCCGGCGCTCTACACGCTGAACATTAATTTTTACGCCGGCAGGAAAGGTGTTCTGCAGGATTTTCCCTGTGCGCATATTCCTGAGTTTGGTACGAACAAAAGCATTGCCCTTGCCAGGTTTAACATGTAAAAATTCGACGATGGAGTAGAGCTCGCCGTTAAATTCCATTACCAATCCGTTTCTGAAATCAGCAGTTGTTGCCATATTTTATCGTTGTGTAGGTGAATTTTTTAAGGCTGCAAAATTAACAAAAAAGGCCCAAACCGGGCCCTATGTTTTGTTATAAAAATCACAATTACAACATCATTCGCGGGCCTTGCCCGGTCCTTTCATTATACCTCTGGTGGAGTTTGCAATGAAATTTAGGATCTCGTCGCGATCGGGCGAGGCGGGGACGTTGGCTTCGATGTAGGCTACTGCCCTGCTCACGTTGTAGCCTTTGAGATAAATGATGCGGTAGATATCCATGATGGCATTGATGCGTTCGTCGCTGAATCCGCGACGACGCAACCCTATAGAATTTACGCCGATATACGATAGTGGTTCACGTCCGGCTTTGGTAAAAGGGGGTACGTCCTTTCGGGCAAGCCCACCTCCGCTAATCATGGAGTGAGCGCCAATCTGCACAAACTGATGCACGGCGGCCAGGCCGCCAATGATGGCCCAGTCGTCAATTCTGATGTGTCCGGCGAGGTTGCAGGCGTTGGCAAGAATCACATTGTTGCCAATAACACAGTCGTGGGCAACATGCACATAAGCCATCAGCAAACAATTGCTGCCAACTACGGTTTCCCAGTTGGCCTTGGTGGCGCGGTTGATGGTTACAAACTCACGTATGGTGGTATTGTCGCCTATGCGCACAATGGTTTCCTCATTATTATACTTGAGGTCCTGCGGAATGGCAGATATTACGGCGCCGGGAAAAACTCTGCAGTTTTTTCCAATACGGGCGCCTTCCATAATTGTAACATTCGAGCCAATCCACGTGCCCTCCTCAATTACCACATTCTTCTCGATGTTTACAAAAGGTTCGATCACCACATTGGGTGCAATTTTAGCCTGGGGATGAACGTAGGCAAGGGGCTGATTCATGGGAAAAATTATTCTGTTTTCTTTACAATCTGTGCCATCAGTTGACCCTCTGTAACGATCTTATTGCCCACATAAGCCACTCCGTGCATAGCGCATATGCCGCGCCTGATTGGTGCAGTAAGTTCGAGCGTAAAGATCAGTGTATCGCCTGGAACAACTTTTTGGCGAAACTTAACATCTTCTATCTTAAGGAAATAAGTGATGTAGTTCTCAGGGTCGGGAACACTATGTAAAACGAATATTCCGCCTGTCTGAGCCATTGCCTCCACCTGAAGCACGCCAGGCATCACCGGCTCTTTTGGAAAGTGACCAAGGAAAAAGTGCTCGTTCATGGTCACATTTTTCAGCCCCACAATATATTCGTCAGTGAGCTCCAAAATGCGATCGATCAGCAGGAATGGAGGGCGATGCGGCAGAATGCGCTGTATCTGCAGCACATCATAAACCGGCTCTTTCAGCAGGTCGAATGGCGGTTCTATTTTCATGATTGATCTGGTTGAAATATTGGTTGAAAATGATCTTTGCAAATTCGGTATTGGCATAGTGCCCTGGACGGTAGGCCTTTACATGGCCTTTGATGCGCATTCCGACCAGGCTCAGATCGCCAACAACATCCAGCAGCTTATGTCTGGCAGGCTCGTTGGGAAAATGAAGCTCAAGGTTATTG
>DAIOUP010000147.1:0-5650 GCA_036759465.1 Bacteroidales bacterium | reverse complement strand
GTGTAGAATTGAGGAATCTCGTCGAGCCGCACTTTCCTGATGAAACGGCCAAAAGGTGTAATGCGGGGGTCGTTTTCCGAACTCAGTTGTGGGCCATTGGATTCGGCATCAACATACATGCTCCTGAATTTGTGCATCTTGAACGACTTTCCACGTCGGCCAATGCGCTCCTGAGAATACAGCACAGGTCCTTTTGAAGAAAGCATTACGCCAATGGCCGTGAACAGATAAAGCGGAATGAGAGACACCAGTGCGACAAGCGAAATGACAATATCCATCAACCGTTTGATCGACTGCTGCCATGCGGGCATCAAATCGGGGGAAATCTGAATAAGCGGAGCGTGCCAGATGGCGCTCATTTTCACACTACCGAACAGAAAGTCCTGCATGATAGGGATAATCTTGATCACCACGGTTGTTTCTTCGAGCAGCGCGATGATGTTGTCGATAGTATCGGTCTCTTTACGCTCTATGGCAATAATAACCTCTTCCACTTTGTTCTCCTCTACAAGCCTTTTAAGCTCAGTGTAATGACCAAGGTGAGGCAGGTATTGCCCAATTTTAAAGTCTTCCTTATCGTAAACACTAACAAAGCCGACAAAGATGTTTCCTGATGAAACCTCCTGATTTTCAATATCCTGATATATTTTCGTTGCATTACCATTCGACCCTACAACGATGGTATTGAAGCCGATAACCTTGTTGTGAATCTTCTTTACGGTAGCGGTAGTCAACGCCAGCCTGGCCGCATAGGTCAGTGTAAAGTGCAGGGTGAAAAGCACCAGAAACGACTGGTAATAAGTCTTATAGGTCAGGATAATGTCGTCGAGTATGGCAACAAAGAAAATAATTGTTACCCCGATAAGGGTGATAACCAGCGTTTGACCAAGCTCACGCAGACGGGCTTTGCGGTAAATTTGTCTGTAGGCGCCCACCATCACATAAAGCAATAACCAGCCAGTGGGAATAAGCGTGATGCCGTACCAGAAATTCGGGTCGTTAAAAATGAGTTGGAAATGCTCGTAAAATGCAGGGTCTTCGGTCTGTTTACGGTAAAAATAAAACAACGTCCAGGCCAGCAGTGCCGTGAGCCAGTCGAGGATAACATATTTGGCTACCTGTAAACGTCGGTTCATAGGGTCGGAATACGGTGAATAAGCTTGATGTTGTCGAAATAGAAGCGGGCTTCGGTTTCTGTTCCAAGTTCCGATTCGAAGTAGATTTTGAAATATTCGGCGGTGTTGTAAGTGGAGGCAATAGGGGTAAGGTTGATATAGATTTTGTTCCAGACCGGATTTTTGTTGACCACCAGCAGAGGGAAGGTTTCAATAGTATTGTTGATGCGTGCCAGCATTCCAACACCAAAGGCTTTATCGCATTTGTAGTCGAGCTCCAGAAAGACCGGCGAACCATTGCTGGGCAGGTTAAAGCCCTGAAACGACATAACGCGGAAAAATTTGCGACTACCTTGGAGATGCACCAAGCCTGAGTGCGCCGAATTGCCCGAAAGCCAGGCTTCGGGATTATTGGCGGGTTCGGTGCGATAGATGGAGGTATCGCTCTGATTGGTCTTTTCGAGGGTGAGGCTTGTGCGTTCAAAATCTTCCCTCCACAAAAAGCGCAGATTCTCGTAATAAGTAGTTTGTGGGTTGATACGGACAATCGAGTCTTCGAAAAAGTTAAAGTTCTCGACGACAATGGGTTTCATAAACGGATAAGGCACTCTTGTGGCGGCTATGCCATTGAGCTTTATGCCTGGTCGTATTTCGAGGCGCTGCTTGCCTCTGGCCAGTACGGGAAAAGTGGCCGGTAGTTCAAAAGCTCCTATGAGTTGACCATTTACATAAACCCAGGCATCGGTAATATTGTGCGTACTGCTTCCCTGTGCAGCATAGTCGGTAGTGAATCGAATGGTGTCGATACGCAAGTATGCCGGAACAGTCTGGTCCCCCTCGAATTTGTAACATCCTGCATTGAGCAGGCCTATCACAAAAGCGAAAAGCATTATCCGGAAGGCAGCACGTAAACTTACCCTCATGCAGCTTGCGTTGGTTAAGGTTTTCAGGCTGGTAAAACGCTCGGAAACGATTGCATATTGCTAAAAAGGGCAGAATTATTTAGTGCCCGGCCTATGGTTCACTGCCTCAAGTATTTGATAAGCTATGAGTAAAACCTGATAGCCGTCTTCGATGGTCACCATGGGTGTTTTGTTATTTACAACAGCCTCGTAAAAACTTTCCAGCTCAGCCTGAATGGCATTCAGCGGGGTTACTTCGGGCCTTTCGAAAGTGATATGTCTGAATCCTTTGCCGCTACCTAAATCAATCACCATAGCCATTGGGTCGTCGGGTTCCTTATCGATGCTGTTCATACGCACGATTTCCGATTTCTTGTCCAAAAAGTCCACAGTAATATAGGCGTCCTTCTGGAAAAAGCGCGACTTGCGCATGTTTTTCAACGAGATACGGCTGGCTGTAAGATTGGCCACGCAGCCATTTTCGAAGGCTATTCTGGCATTGGCAATGTCGGGGCTGCTGCTTACTACCGTTACACCGCTGGCGCTGATGCTGGCAATGGGCGATTTGACAACGCTGAGCAGTATGTCGATATCGTGCACCATCAGGTCGAGCACTACCGGCACATCCGTTCCGCGCGGGTTGAACTGCGCAAGGCGATGAGTTTCGATGAACATCGGATTGCTGATAGAATCCTTGACCGAAAGAAAGGCTGGATTGAAGCGTTCTACATGGCCCACCTGCACCTTTACACCGGCCTCTTTGGCCAGACGAATGAGTATTGAAGCCTCATCAGGGGTGGCAACGATAGGTTTCTCGATAAAAACATGCTTCTTGCGACCAAGTGCCAGACTGGCGCAGCTGAAATGTTCGACGGTTGGCGTAACAATATCCACAACGTCGCAGGCCTCCATAAGGCTTTCAATACTTTCGAAACGTTTGATACCAAATTCGGCCTCAACTTTTGCCGAGGTTGCATCGTCGGGATCATAAAATCCAAGGAGTTGATATTGCGGAATCTGCCTGATGCAACGCAGGTGAATCTTGCCAAGGTGACCTGCACCCAGCACGCCTATACTAAGCATATTGATGATGTTTGCGCAAAGGTACCAATTTCGGGCGGGCAAATATTGCTAACTTCGCGCTCCGGTTGAGAAATAAAAGGATGGCTTTCATCCGGTGATATCCTGATTTGCACAATGATTGATACTTTCAGGCACAAGGGTTTGAGAAAAAAGCTCGTGGATTCGATCCGCGAAAAGGGAATTACCGACAAACGTGTATTATTGGCGTTGGAAGCAGTGCCCCGGCATTTCTTCATGGACTCGTCGTTCCTTGAGTTTGCCTATCAGGACAAGCCCTTCCCCATTGGCTCGGGTCAAACCATCTCGCAACCATATACTGTTGCTTTTCAGACGCAGTTGCTCATGGTTCAGCCGGGTTTAAAAGTGCTTGAAATTGGCACTGGCTCCGGCTATCAGGCATGTGTACTTGCGCATTTGGGAGCTAAAGTGTTTTCGGTGGAGCGCCAACGCAAATTGTATCTCAAAACGAAGGCTTTTCTGGATGAGCAGGGCTGGAAAGTGAAAACCTTCCTTGGCGATGGTAATCTTGGACTTCCAACTTTTGCTCCATTCGATAGAATCCTCATAACTGCAGCTGCTCCCGAAATCCCTCAGCCACTCATCGATCAGCTTAAACCCGGGGGCATTATCGTACTTCCTCTTGGGGGTGGTGACGATCAAATAATGCTTCGACTGACCAAAAACCCTGATGGAACGCTCGCACGAGAGCAACATGGGTATTTCCGGTTTGTTCCGCTGCTTGGGGATTTAGGGGATGATTAAATGGCTGCTAAGATTTTCTAAGCCACCTAAAGACAATCGATTGTGTTTTTTAGCTTTTTTATAACAAACGTTTTCGGTAAAAAGGTTAATTTCGGCAGGCCGTTACTGAATTAACCCAACAACCGCCGGATTATGTTTCACAACGAGGTGCTTTCGAAGCTTCCGCGTCATCTAATGCAGCTTGTCATCGATCAGCATTACGATCGCTATTCGTGGCAGGATCATTCAATATGGCGATACGTAATGCGTCAGAACCTTGCATTTCTGAAAGACAAGGCACATTCGTCTTATCTGGAAGGATTGGCGCGCACAGGTATTATTCTTGAGCGAATTCCCAATATTCACGAAATGAACAGGATTCTCTCACGTATTGGCTGGGCTGCCGTTACAGTGGACGGCTTTATTCCTCCTGCGGCTTTTATGGAGTTTCAGGCCTATAACGTACTTGTCATTGCTGCGGATATCCGCCCTATTGATCAGGTGGAATATACCCCTGCACCGGATATTATACACGAAGCGGCAGGACACGCTCCAATAATTGCCGATCCTGATTATGCTGCTTATCTGAAGTATTTCGGCGAGGTGGGTTCGAAGGCTTTTTCTTCGTCAGCCGATTACGAGCTCTACGAAGCCATACGCTACCTTTCCATACTTAAGGCAGACCCCTTTACACCCCCTGATGCCATTGCAAAAGCTGAATACGATCTGGCTCTAAAAGAGAAAAGCCTGGGCATACCGTCCGAAATGGCACTCATTCGAAACCTACACTGGTGGACGGTTGAATATGGCTTGATAGGTGAGGCTGACAATCCAAAAATTTATGGTGCCGGTCTTCTCTCATCCATTGGCGAAAGCGCCGGCGCACTCAGTGAGAGTGTAATACGACTGCCTTATACCGTTGATGCGGTTTATTACAATTTCGATATTACAAAGCCTCAGCCGCAGCTTTTTGTTACACCCGATTTTGCCTATCTTACCACGGTACTTGATGAATTTGCTCAACGCATGGCATTGCGAAAGGGAGGCATAGAGGGCATTCTCAAGGCTATCGAATCGGGCTCAACAGCCACATGCGTCTACAGCTCAGGACTGCAGGTTTCGGGTACTTTCAGCGAGTATATTCTCCACCAAAATCAGCCTGTTTATATCCGCACAAGCGGACCAACAATGCTGAGCTACGATAACAAGCAGCTTGAAGGTCATTCGAAGGATAAACATGCCCACGGGTTTGGGTCACCCATCGGTCGAATAAAAATTACTTTTAAGCCGCCTCGCTATTTAGATGATGGCGATCTGGCAGAAATCGGGATTTTTAAAGGAAAAAATGTACACCTTGAGTTTGAGTCGGGGCTTACTGTCAGCGGAAAATTTCTCGGTACCACACGCTGCGAGGGCAAGTTGGTGCTCATGCACTTCGATAACTGTACGGTGAAATATGCCGAAAATATCATTTTCGAACCAGACTGGGGTTTATACGATATGGCCGTCGGTGAGCAGGTGATTTCAGTGTACAGTGGACCGGCCGACCCGGATGCTTTTGGACTTGAATTTCCTATTCTGAAAGAGAAAACGCACCGATTCGAACATACTGAGGATCAAAAAGAATTATTCCGCTACTACAAACAAGTGCGCGATATCAGAGATTCCGGCGCCGATGCCTCCGAGCTCGCTCCAATATGGAAAAAAGTTTCAGCCTCATGGCCAAGCGAATGGCTGCTGCCGCTGGAGATGGCTGAATATTGTCACCAGACGAACAGCCAACCCGAATTGGTAAAATCGCTTTGTAAG
>DAIOUP010000146.1:0-5663 GCA_036759465.1 Bacteroidales bacterium | reverse complement strand
CATTGATCGTCAGGGCCTGGCGCCACCTCGCACAGATCGAAGCCAACAATTGACTTTCCGGCTTCAATCAACGCGTTAAGCAAATACATCAACTCTTCGAATTGCAGTCCACCGGGTACCGGGGTGCCGGTATGCGGGCAGAGCTTTGGATCGAGCCCGTCGATATCGACAGAAACATACACCTTTTCGGGCAGCTGGGCGATGATGTCGGACACCACACTTATCCAGCTCTCACCAGCAAACATCCTCCTGCGCACATCACGGTCGAAGAACACCTTTATACGATCGGGCTGTCTTTTAACAAGCAATGCCTCTTCCTCACAATAGTCGCGGATTCCAACCGAAACCAGCTTTGAAATACTGTTGTATTGCAGCGCATTATAAAAAATAGACGCATGCGAATACCTGAAGCCTTCATAGGCATCTCTCAGGTCGAGGTGAGCGTCGATGTGCAAAACTCCATATTCAGCTTTATCGGAGAGGTAATGATGATAACCCAGCGGCACGCTATGGTCACCGCCGATCACTCCTACTATCTTTCCTCTTTGCTTCCACCAATCGACTCGGTTTGCAAGCCATGTGCGCACGTCCTCGTTGGCACGCCGGATGCGATCGTACATTTCGCGGTACTTTGGCTTTTCCTGAACATCAATACCTTCCTCAAGGGCTTCGATGATTGCACGAGCGTCTTTTCTCAAACCGGCATGAAGCACTTTGAAATGCTTTGGGAACTCGTCCATCCAGATGCCCTTCTTCCAGAGTTCAGGAAAATCGTGATGATGCAGGTCGACCTGCATTGAAGCCTCTTTGATGGCATCAGGGCCACCGAATGTTCCAGAACCATAGCTCACTGTAAGCTCCCAGTTAACAGGGATGATCACGATGGATGCATCATCGTCTGTATACGGAAGACCATAAATACCAGCATCATGTGTGGCCGGAGCATTGGGATTAAAATCAGGTAAAATCATCTGCTTATTGGTATGAGGTTGCAAAATTCCTAAAAAAAGCAGCTGTTTGTTTACCTTTGCGCAAATTCCACGGGTCATTTGGATCTTTTCAGCGCACTATACTCCATCGAATTTTGCAGTTTGGCCAGTGGTAGCAGTGGAAATTGTTATTATGTCGGGCATCATGACGGGGCGCTTCTTCTAGACGCTGGGATAAGTTTGCGTCGCATAGAAAAAATGCTTCGCGAGCTTGGACGCGATATTCGCAATGTGAAGGGCATATTGCTCACGCACAACCATATTGATCATATCGCCGGGCTGGAACTGCTGGCAGAGAAATACTCCTTTAATGTATATGCAAGCAGTAAGGTTGCGGCAGCAGTGCGCGAATATTACGATCAAGACAGAAGACTTGTTCATGCAGTGGTTGAAATCGTTCCCGGAAAGAGTTTTGTCGCAGCAGGTTTTAGTGTAACGGCATTTGAAGTCGATCACGACGCACCCGGGACATTAGGTTTTCACGTCCGAAACAGCAAAACCAGTCTGGCAATAGCCACCGATCTTGGTCATATTGGCCGCTTTGCCCATGCCTTACTGCCATTGGCTGAAGTGTTAATACTTGAAGCCAATTACGACAGCCTGATGCTGGAAGCCGGGCCATACCCTCCGTATCTTCGGCATAGAATAAGCAGCAATTCGGGTCATCTGGGTAATCATCAGGCCGCTGAGTTTGTGGCAAGGCATTGCAAAACAAGGCTGAAGCATTTGTTTCTCGCACACCTAAGCAAAGAAAACAACCACCCAGAAAAAGTGATCGAAGCATTTGAGTTGGCTTTCGAGAAATTTAATTTCGATCGATCAAGGCTGGAAACGCTCGTTTGTTTGGATCGAACAAAAAGGTCGGGGCTTTATCGGTTTTAGAAAAGGGCTTTTTAACTTCCCCAACCCAAAAGGCAAGATCGGCGAGGTGGCGCAATATCAGCCGTTTTAGCCTTTCTGGCTTATGAGCGAGAGGGTGTCGTAGTCCAGAATTTCGAGGGTGTCGTTGGTTAATTCGATGAGGCCGTCCATTTTAAACTTTGTAAGTATGCGGGCAATACTCTCAACAGACATCCCGCTCAGCTCTGCAAAATCGCGCCGCGATAGCTGTAGTGGAAACTTACGTGATTTATAAATTCTGTTGGACAAGCAGATGAGCACATCAGCGAGCCTGCCATAGGTTTGCTTTTTGGTAAGGCAGAAGAATCGTCCGCTTGTTATGATTTTTTGCTCTGCGAGCGTGCTGATCATTTTATTGGCGAATGACCCGTTGCTCTTAATTACTTCCCTCAGCGCATTAATCTCCACCAAACTCACCTCGCTATCGATATAAGCCTGAACCGAATGGTGGAAGATGGATGTGCCTTCGTGCAGGCTGGCAAGACCAATAATATTGATTGGTGCAAAAATTTGAAGAATGAGATTCTCATTGTTTGATTCAAGAAAACTTTTCAGGAGGCCTTTGTTGAGGATAAGGATATGTGAAGCAAAAGTTCCCTGTTTGCAGATCATTTCACCTTTTGAGTACTGCACCTTGATCGTCTTTTCTTCGAGAAATGCAAGCTCATCCTCAGTCAGATGATTCAAACAATCAAGAGAGTTGCTACCGATTGAGCAGCTATTTCGCAATATTTCAGGGTGTTTCGTCATTTTGACTAATCCGAGGTTTTGTGCAATTATGCAAATATAATCAAAATCCGTCAAGATTAGCCTTGACGCAGATCAAACGAATTGACGACAAGAATGTCAGTTAGCATTGACCTACAGGGCTTTGAAATGTTAAATAAATCTTAAAATCGGATTTAGTTTTGCTTGTGAAAAAAGTAACAGAAACCTGATATGAAATCGCTACTCGAAAAAATCGCCTCTTTTCTTGTGGTTGTTGTGTTGCCGGTGCTTGTGATTTATCTCACAATACACTTTGGGCTAAAGCGCAACGATCCGCCTAAGATGGAGATTGAGCTAAGGTCGCAGCAGCAACCGAAGGTGGACCACAGTGAGTTTGCCATCCTGCAACAAAATTTAACTGATCCCCGAAAAGTAACCGAAGCCTGCTTATCCTGTCACAACAAGCGCGACGACGAGCTAATGATCAGCACACACTGGCTGTGGGAGCGGGAGGTTGAGTTGCCGGGCAAAGGATTAGTAAAAATTGGCAAGAAGCACATCAACAATAACTTTTGCACAGGCCCCCTTGGCAACAACGGTTCCTGCATGCGCTGCCATATTGGTTACGGCTGGGAGGATCACAACTTCGACTTCAATAACCCAAACAACATCGACTGTTTGGTATGCCACGACAAGACTGACACTTACTTCAAGCAGAAAGGCATGGCCGGATGGCCTGCTACCCAGGCCACAGCCAATGCGGAATTTAAAGTTCCTGACTATAATTATGTTGCACAGAATGTAGGACACCCGGATAGAAGTAATTGCGGCGTATGCCATTTTTATGGCGGTGGCGGCAACAACGTGAAACATGGCGATCTGGAGGAAGCGCTCAACAACACAACACGCAAGGTGGACGTACACATGGGGGTGGACGGGCCTGACATGACCTGTGTTGACTGCCATATTACAGAAAGGCACAATATCAAAGGACGCTCCTATTCGGTTTCGGCAAGCAACGATAACCGCATCAGCTGCGAGAACTGCCATACCAGCCGTCCGCACAACGATAAAATACTTGATTTCCACTACAATAAAATAGCCTGCCAAACCTGTCACATTCCTGTATATGCCAAGGTCAACGGCACAGTGATGTATTGGGACTGGAGCAAGGCCGGGCTGAAAGATGCGGATGGCAATGGGTATAAAGAATATGATGCGGATCATAATTACAGTTATTTGTCGATAAAGGGACGCTTTGTTTATGATGATCACGTAAAGCCGGATTATCTGTGGTTCAATGGGTTAGCCAACCACAACATCATGGACGATAGCATTACCCACGTTCCGGTGCAGATTAATACCCTTTATGGCAATTACAGAGATCCCAACGCAAAAATCTGGCCTGTGAAAATACACCGTGGCAAACAGGCATACGACCCGGTTACCGGCAAGCTGCTGACAATGAAGCTTTTCGCACACAATAAAGGTGAAGGTGCATTCTGGGAAGACCTGGATTGGGAAACTGCCATTAAGCTTGGAATGGAAACGTATGGTAGGGAATGGAGCGGTAAATACGACTTCGTTGAAACCGAAGTGTACTGGCCTCTAAACCACATGGTTAGCGTGAAGGAAGAAACACTTAGTTGTACTGATTGTCATACGCGCAGCCCCAAAGGCCGTCTTGCAAAGCTCAACAATTTCTATCTGCCCGGCCGTGATTATTCGAAAGCGGTAGATTATTCGGGTTTTGCAGTAATCATCATCGCCCTTCTGGGGGTTATCATTCACGCCATCAAACGTATGTTCTGAAAAACCAATAAAGCCATGGAATACAAGAAACAATACCTTTATCTGAAATTCGAGCGCTTTTGGCACTGGGCACAGATGCTGCTTGTGCTTCTGCTGGCCCTTACCGGGTTTGAGATTCACGGAAACTTTACCCTGATAGGCTTTGAAAACGCTGTGCGCATTCACAATGCGGCTGCTTGGACGTTCATGGGGCTTGCGGTGGTGTCGATTTTCTGGATGATCGTATCTGGACAGTACATCAATTTTATCCCCACCACAAAGAAGCTCAAAGAGCAGGTCCGCTACTACACTTCTGGTATTTTCAAGGGCATGCCTCACCCTACGCACAAGGAGTTGTACAACAAGCTCAACCCCTTGCAAAGGCTCACCTACGCCGGTTTGTTGTTCCTCATTTTCCCCGTTCAAATTATCACCGGTTTAGCCTATATGTATTTCCGCTACCCGCAGAATCCGGTCGACGCCGATGGCCTTTTTGTGGCTGTGTTGCTTCACACCCTGGGTTCATTTCTGGTGGTTGCATTTGTGATTGTGCATGTATATATGACAACAACAGGCAACACCATCACCTCAAACCTGAAGGCGATGATATCGGGTTATGAAAAAGAAGCGGCCGGAAAGAAAGATGACGCGGATTATCCGAGAGAAGAAGTAGATGATCAAACCAAATAAAACATAAAACCTGCATACAATGAAAACTTTTAGATTAATCAGCCTTTTTGCATTAATGGCGCTTATTGCGGGTGCCTGCAGCAAACAGGACAGTTTCAAATCGGCCGACGAAATGGTGGCTAAAGCCATGAAGCATGTAAAGCTGATGACCCCACAGGAACTGCATGAAATGATGGAGGCCGGCGAAGAAACATATATGCTCATCGACGTTCGCCAGGAAAAGGAGCATTATTATGGCTATATCCCGGGCTCTATTGTTTTGCCGCGTGGCAGCCTCGAGTTCAACATCGCCGACACAGCTTTTTGGGAAAATGAAGGCATGTATATGCCTGAAAAATCGGACAAAATCATTGTCTATTGCAAGAAAGGCCAACGCGGAATTCTGGCAGCCGAAACCCTTGGCAAGCTGGGCTACACCAATGTTTATGCCATTGAAGGCGGATGGAAAAACTGGGAACTCACTTATCCTGATCTTATTGAAAAAGATCTTGACAAATTGGGTGGCCACAGCAGTAAGCCGGCTTCATCGGGCGGATGCTGACAAGTAATGAAAGTTATAATTATCAAATTGTTTAACCTAAACAC
>DAIOUP010000145.1:0-5666 GCA_036759465.1 Bacteroidales bacterium | reverse complement strand
TAACCATATTGAGCGGCGCCGCCCTTCCCCTTCGCGTTTTCTTGTGGAAATTGTCGAGCAGGTTTTGATCGTTGGTATAGGCGTGAATGGTTTCGATATGGCCTTTCTCAATTTCGTAGTTTTCCTCAATAATTTTCAAGCCAGGGACAATAGCGTTTGTTGTGCAGGAAGCAGCAGAGAAAATGGTTTCTTGATCGATATCTACTGCGTTCTGGTTCACTCCGTAAACGATGTTGGGAATATCGCCTTTGCCCGGGGCTGTGAGCAACACTTTGCTCACCCCTTTTGCCTTAAGGTGTTGCGCCAGGCTTTCGCGATCGCGAACCACACCTGTATTGTCGATCACCAAGGCATTATGAATACCGTGAGCGGTGTAGTCGATCTCAGAAGGACTTGCAGCAGATAAAAACTTGATGATCTGACCGTTGGCTATCATTGCCGAATTTTCCATATCCTCATTGGCCACTCCGTGAAACGGCCCATGAACGGAATCTTTTCTGAAAAGCGATATTCTCTTTCTGATTTCTTCCGGTTTGTTGCTCCGGGTCACGATGGCCCTCAGCCGAAGATGCGAGCCATTGCCTGCAAAGAGGATTAGCTCGCGTGCCAACAGCCGGCCAATGCGCCCAAAACCATATAAAACTACATCCTGTGTACGCGTGCTGCGGGGCGGAGCACCAATAAATTCCTTCAGTTTATCCTTAACAAACGCATTTACATTCGGATACAGATGCTTCTCGTCGGTCCATTCCGAGTTGAGCCTGCCAATATCGATTCTGGCCGGTGCAATGTCCTGCTCCAGTATGGCCTTTGCAATCAAAAGCGAGTCCTGAACTGTAACGGGCTTTTTCAAAATCGTTTCAGCCCTGATGTGCTTGTTGAGTATTTTACCTGAACCGCGATTGACGAGCACTGATCTGAGCAAAATCAGTTCAACGGATTTTTCGTACCAGAGGCGGCTGACGATGTTGATCAGCTCTGCGGCGGCTTTCTCGTGGTCGATCCAATGGCGTAGCGATGCATCAAATTGTTCCATAAGGTTTTGGCTATTCTGTTTTGGGTTCACATTGGTTGCGAACAAAAATAAAACCTTAATGCAAACGATTGCACTACAAAAGAAAAATTATTAAACAAAAAAAGACTGCCACAATCGATGACAGTCTTTAATCATTCAGATTCGCTTACTGACCAAGGTATGCCTTCAGCAGCCTGTTGCGGGCATTGTGCTTAAGCCTTCGAATGGCCTTCTCTTTAATTTGTCTGACACGCTCACGGGTCAGGTCGAACTTTGCTCCTATTTCTTCCAGCGTATAAGCATGGTTCATTCCAATACCATAATACATATTGAGCACGTCGCGTTCCTTCTCGCTGAGCATAGCCAGCGAGCGCTGTATTTCCTGTCCGAGCGATTCACGCATCAAGGGCTCATCGGTATCCTCAGCATCTTCGGGAACATACTGATCCAAAAACATCATGTCTTCATCCTCCATCAGCGGGGCATCGGTCGAGATGTATCGCGAGGTGATCTTTAAGGCGGCTTCTACCTTGTATTCCGGAAGCTCGAGCTCGCTTGCAAGTTCTTCGGTCGAAGGGGTGCGTTGCAATTGCTGTTCAAGTTGCGACGAAACTTTCTTTACGCGGTTCACCTGCCCTACCTGATTGAGAGGCAATCTGATGATACGCGCCTGCTCGGCCAGTGCCTGCAATATGGATTGCCTGATCCACCACACAGCATAGGAGATGAACTTAAAACCGCGGGTTTCGTCGAACCTACGTGCTGCCTTAATGAGACCCACATTGCCCTCATTTATCAGATCTGGCAAACTGAGTCCCTGGTTTTGATATTGCTTGGCCACCGACACCACAAAACGCAGATTGGCGTTAACAAGGCGTTCGAGCGCCTTCTCATCACCCTGCTTAATTCGGCGGGCAAGCTCCACTTCCTCCTCCGCAGTAATCATCTGCTCGCGGCCAATATCCTGCAGATATTTGTCGAGCGACTGATTTTCGCGATTGGTAATAGATTTTGTTATTTTTAGTTGCCTCATGGTATTTAATTGTCTTTCTTTAAACGAATTAATAAACAAATTGTTCGATAGATTCATTCCCGACCAACCAACAGATAGTTGACCGGGAATGCCTGTTGTCGTATGCAGCAGGTGTGTGGTTTGTTGCTTTGTTTTATGTCGGCTATTTTACGAATTAAAGGTTAGAAAGTTTCTTAATTATCTCACAAATTCAAAACTAATTCGCATACCATTAGGATACATCCCCTGCACGCGAACCGTGCGCGAACGACCACTGTTTAAGGCCGATTCAAGATCTTCGCGGCTGTCGGTCGGCGTTCCGTTGATTTGAAGAACGATAAAATCCTTTCCTATTCCGCCTCTGCGCAACACTCCTTCCCTTACATCGATAACCCGTAGTCCAGATCTGATATTAAGTTCGTTTTTCTCATTCTGAGACAAACGAGCCAATGTGGCGCCGAGATCTTTATTAAAGAACGAGGCTTCCCGCGTTTGAGTCTGGGTATTTCCATCCTGATTGCGCAATTTCACATTCACCGAACGTGTTTTACCATTCCGGAGCGTGAGGATTTCAACCACATCGCCCGGCCTGTACTGCCCGACAGCTTCAAGCAGTTGAGACAGAGAGTTTACGGGTCTTTTATTTACTTCGAGGATCACATCGCCCGATTTGATTCCAGCCTCGGCGGCACCACCGTTTTCGGTGACTCTGGCAACATAAACTCCTCTGATGTTTTCTTCACCTGATTTATTTGCAAGTTCTTCGTCCATTTCGCGGATTTCAACCCCAATGAATGCCCTCTGCGGTTCGCCGAAACGAATGATGTCATCAACAACCTTGCGCACAATATTGCCGGGAATCGCAAAGCTGTAGCCCTCATAAACTCCTGTTCTTGAGGCGATAGCTGCGTTGATGCCGATCAGCTCGCCGGAAGTATTTACGAGTGCCCCACCGCTATTTCCACGATTAATTACTGCGTCTGTCTGAATGAATGAATCAATGGATGATCGATTTCCCAAAATATTGATATTGCGCGCTTTAGCACTCACTATACCTGCAGTAACCGTAGATGTGAGGTTGAAAGGGTTTCCTACGGCCAATACCCATTCGCCTACCTTCACCTCATCCGAATTGCCGAATGCCAGAAATGGCAGGTTACGTCCATCAACCTTAATTAGGGCGATATCGGTAGTTGGATCAGTTCCAACAACCTCCGCAGTCATTTTTCTCTTATCGTTAAAGGTTACCTCAATTTTATCGGCGCCTTCCACCACATGGTTATTGGTTACGATATAACCGTCGGCCGACAAAACAACGCCCGAGCCAAATCCAACAACGTTTCGCTGCTGATTGTTGTGAAAAGGACTGCCATAAAGATACTCGCGCAGCGAGCCAAAGAAATCATCATAAGTGGTTGTGCGTGTGCGCATTTCGGTTCTGATGTGAACAACAGCGTTTACCGAACTTTCTGCGGCCTCAACAAAACTTATTTCAGTGGGCATGGCTGCCAGCCTGGTTTGATGTATGCTCGGCATTTCGGGCTGCACAGAGATTCGCTTTTCTTGTCCTAATATAAAATCGCCTTGTGGCTTAGCTGAGGAAGCAACAATTAGATATATGGCCAGAATAATGCCTCCTCCTAACATTCCCCAAATCAGGTCTTTCAATTTTCTGTTCATATTCCGAAGTTTTTTTAGTTAACGTCTGTTATTTTGATCTGTTTCTTTTGGTGTGTTAATTCGTGTTAATGTGCTGACAACTTCATTTTTTAGAATCTGCGTTTCGATTAAATTTGCTACAAAAAGCGAACCAAGCACAAACAAGCCGGAGAAGCTTAACGTAATTTAACGCTGAATGAAAACCGACGGGGCGCAAACATTGGAGTTTTGGAAGTATCATGGCGCAGGCAACGATTTCATTATCATCGACAATAGGACTATGAAACTGGAATTGCAGCCCAGCCTTGTCCAATTGCTTTGCGACCGGCATTTGGGAATTGGTGCCGATGGATTAATCAGCATTGAAGATGCTGAATCTGCCGACTTTCGCATGGTATATTTCAATTCCGACGGTTACGAAGGGAGTATGTGTGGCAATGGCGGGCGTTCGGCTGCCGCTTTTGCTGTTGAGCGCGGTATCGCTTCGGCACACTGCCGGTTTCATGCTTACGACGGGATTCACGAAGCCTGGACGGAAAAACACACAAACGGCGTTTTCCATGTAAGATTAAGCATGTCGGATGTGACGAAATTCACTGACACGGCAGGAGGTTTATTGATTGATACCGGTTCGCCGCATTTTGTCACAAAAGTGGAAAATGTTGAAATGATTGATGTTAAGACCACTGGGAGTCGTATTCGATACGATAAGACCATTTCAGAAAAAGGTGTGAATGTGAATTTTGTGCAATGCAAGGGTTCGATGCTCATGGTGCGAACCTACGAACGTGGAGTGGAGGCTGAGACACTGTCCTGTGGCACAGGTGTAACAGCCTCTGCAATAGCCAATTATCTTTGGAATGGACAGGAACAAAGCGAAATCCACACAAAAGGAGGCATTTTGCGCGTAAGCTTAAGAAAGTCGGACAACCGATTTACGAATATCTTTCTGGAAGGGCCTGTTCAAGAGGTCTATAATGGCGCAATAAATGTTTATGTTTAGTGATTCACACAAGACGATATGTTTTCCCGAAATAAAGACATTAGTATCAGAGCCATCGAACCCGACGATGCACAGCCGATTTTCAGATGGGAGAACGACAAAACGTCATGGGTGCACAGCGACAATTTGCTGCCATATTCGCTTTTCCATATTGAACAGTTTATCATCGAAGGACACGACATTTACCAAAACAGGCAAGCCAGATTCATGGTAGATTATACCGAACAAGGCTTGAGCCGGACCGTCGGAATGATTGACCTGTATGATTTCCACCCCCATCACAGGCGTGCAGGTATCGGGGTTTATATCGACTCCGCTTACCGTAACAGAGGCATTGCATTTACGTCCTTACAGCTGGTCATCAACCATTCATTCGATGTAATTGGGCTGCATCAGCTTTATTGCAGCACACTTCCGGAAAACCAGACCAGCATCAGGCTTTTCAATCGTCTTGGTTTCAGTGTGTCGGGGCAGCAAAAAGATTGGTTTTTTGAAAACGGGAAGTATCACGACCAGATATTGATGCAGTTAATCAACCCCAAACACAAGCAATCATGAGCGCTTATTACACATCGGGTGTTTCCAGAAAACGCAAAAGGCATGGTTGGGGCATTTTTGTCATTGTCTTTTTCGTTCTGATCGTCATTGGGGGTGCGCTGACCGTGTATGCGGTATTTTTCAGGCCGAATACCTACACTTCGGCCCTTCCTGTTGCCGAACTCGTTATTCCCACAGGCAGCGATTTCGACAAAACAAAGGAGATTATTTACGGCAAAGGTTTGGTAATCAATCGAACAACCTTTGAGTGGGCGTCATTTTGGCTTCAGTATAACGATAAAGTCCGGCCCGGCTATTACCTCATATTTCCCGATATGAGCAATCTGGAGTTGGTTCGCTTGCTTAGGTCGGGTAGACAAACTCCTGTTAAGGTGACATTCAACAGTTTGCGCGATATCACCCAGCTTGCCGAACGCGTG
>DAIOUP010000144.1:0-5687 GCA_036759465.1 Bacteroidales bacterium | reverse complement strand
GCGGCTACCGTTGCCCTGCTGTTCACTTTAAGTGTCTGGTGGTTCGGGCAAATGCCTGAGAGTGAGCCCGGCTTGCGGACTTCGATAGAAAAACCTGCTGCTGAAACTATTGACAGAAAAGAGATAACACCATCAAAACCGATTGAAGAACAGCAAGCGACATATGTTGCTGAATCATTGCCACGAAAAAGTTTATCACTTGCAAAGGAATTCGCTACCCACACAAGCGAAATCCCGCAAAAACGCTACGAAACACTGCCGGTATTGACTAAAAAGGTATCGGATGGAATTATCCTAATTCCTTACGGTAGTCTTGCATATGCAGATTATGATCTGGAAACCAGATTGTTAATTGCAATGATGCTTGAATCGGGACAGACACAGCAACAAACGCCTTCCGACCGGCTTATCAGGCAGGCAGTAGGTGGTTTTAGCAGAACACTCGACCTATTGCAACGAGCGCAGGAGCGTTTAGTGCCTGAAAATGTCCTTTCAGCAGGCGTTGGCATCTATAACATGCTCACCGACAATGATGTAGAGCTGGTAAAAGAATACGAATCAGGACAACTGCAGGCGGTTACGCTTCAATCTGAAAGATTGGGATGGCGTAGATCCTTGCCTTAGAATTTCTTGAAAAACAGATTGATACGAATCCTGCTGCCATCTTCTGAAACTTTAAAGCAAAATTCACCTGGAGAAAATGATCATTAACCGGGTTTTACTTTACGTTTATTTCGTGTACTTTTGCGCTACAAGATTTTTTTAACCCGAATTATTAACCTAAAACCCGTTTAATGATGAGAAAAACTCTACTTCTTTCAGTATTTTTATTGCTTGCTGGCGGAGCATTGCTTGCCCAGAAAGCATACACCTTTAAACAAGCCTTCCCCGAACATAAGGCAATTGAAAAAATGATGGTGGGCATCGAACCGGCTAAGGACGCCAATTTGACCCAGCAAAAACCTATGGATCTCACTCCTTTCATTCCGCCTTACAAGGGAACGAATGTTGTTAACGTTATTGATCTTGGTACTTCGGCCAATGCTTTTGGTTATGGTTACGGTGGCGGTCAGAAATCGCTTGTTGCCGCCGTTCCTGAGCTTAATATCGTAACAAATTTCCACCGCTTGGGTGGTGCTGCCGGTGGAACCGGAAACCAGCTGGGTTATGATATCTCTCTCAATGGTGGCCTCACCTTTACAAATCAGATTCAGGTTTACGCTGCAGCCAGTGCTGTCGAAAATGCCCGCTATCCAAACCACGGCCTTTTCAATCCTATTGGAAATACCGACATTAACAATGTTTGGGTGCAGTTTTTTGCCCCAACACTCGACGGTTCGAATAGCAACTGGGGTGGTTACGGCTTTGGTGTAGGCAAGGTGGCTGATCCCAGTGTTAAAACCAAACACAACCAGGGCAGCAATCCACCTATCTATCAGTACATTCCTGATGCCTATGAAATTAACCGTCAGGGAAGTGTTTTTGTTGTTGACGTAAATCAAAACTGGACAAGTGGCTCAGTTGTTTACATGGGCAACTTAATCATCAATAAGGGCACGTGGGACGATGCAAATAATGACTTTGTATTTACTCAGGAGCTGCTTGATGCGCCCGTTAATCCTGCCATCACCCGCCCGGCGGACGTAAAAGTGGCATTTGCAGAAGATGGTATGACCGGCTACATTTCAATGCTTGCCGATAACAACAGTACTACAGTAATCGGTGCATCCCCCGGTTATTATCCTGTCATTTTCAAGACCACTGACGGCGGTGAAACCTGGAGCGACGGCGTTGGTATTCAACTTGCTGGTCCCAATGGATTGCCTGGCATCGTCAACCAATTGCTCAGCGACGAGCAAATTGCAGCCCTTTTCAATCCGCCGCTGCCAGCACGCACCGAAATTCCCTACACCACCGCTTTCGACCATGATATTGTGGTAGATGCCAATGGTAATCTGCATATTGGTGTTGTCATTGGTGTGGTGGGTAGTGACGATTACAGCATCGTCTCGGCAGAGTATATGTTTGCAGCTTACGACATCTATACTACCGACGGAGGTACTACATGGCACGCTGTGAAGCTTGGCAACATCCGCAAGTTCCGCGGTACCTGGCCAACAAGCTTCACCGAAGACAACCGCATACAGATCAGTGCTTCACCTGACCGCAACACCATCTTCGTACTATGGCTTGATACCGACCTCGAGGCTGCTGAAGACAACACCCGTCCAAATATTTTCGCCCGTGGTATTCGTCCAAACCAGTGGGGTACTGCCAACCTGACCTGCGAAAATGGAAACCCTGTTGCAAACAATGTTACACTATTCTCGCCCGGCATGTGGCAGGCCAGCTTCCATGCCGTCTCAGCAAAGAGCTTGTTTGCCGATAACAAATACACTATTCCGATCGCTTATCAGCCCATCGACCCGAGTGTTGACCCTGCACTGCCGGTGCAATTCAAATATATAACCAACTTCTTCTACACCGACAACGACTTCTGCGTTGTTGGCAATAACGAGATTGCGGCCATCGATGCACTTCAGGTGAGCCAAAACTTCCCCAACCCCTTCTCCGGCAACACAAATGTCAACATTACGTTGAACAAAGGCAGCCAGGTTAAGATGGAAGTTTACAACCTTACTGGCCAAAAAGTTCTGAGCCTAAACTATGGCTACAGACCTACGGGGCAGCATACACTCAGCCTGAATGCAGAACAATTGCCCACCGGCGTTTATTTCTACACTGTTGAAGCCAACAGCCAGAAAGTAACCCGCAAAATGATTGTTCGATAAATAATATTCCTTATAAAAAATACCCTGGGGCATCTCCGGGGTATTTTTTTTATACTTTAGCACAATTCAAAATTGTTTAACTAAAAGAAGAGAAATGAAAAAAGCTTTACTATCACTGATGTTTTCGGGTTTGGCATTAGCACTGATTGCCCAAAGCCCTATGCTGAAGCAGAACGATCGCTTAAGCCAGGTGACTAAGCTGCGCACGAGAGCAATCACTGAGGTTGGTGCCAACCTCAGCGGCGAAGTAAATCCTTATGTGGCTAACCCTAAAAACCCCGACATTGTTGTAGGTACAACCCGCTACGACCTGCAGTCAAACACCAGCATGGCCAGACGTATACACGCCTATCCGGATGGTACTGTTGCTGCCACCTGGACAAGAGGAATAGCTGAACCATCATACCCAGAGCGTGGAACAGGATATAATTACTTTAATGGCACCGCATGGGGGCCAAATCCCTCGGCGCGCATCGAGCCGGTCAGAACCGGCTGGCCAACATATCAGCCCTATGGTCCAAATGGAGAGATAGTTGTTGCGCACACTGGTGGAACAGCAGGACTACTCTTCTCGCATCGCCCCAACAAAGGTACAGGTACATGGAGCAATTTTTATCTCCAGGGACCAGCCGGTTATCAGGATTTGCTCTGGCCTCGAATGATCACTAGCGGGCCTGACAGAACCGTAATCCATGTTATCGCAGCCTTGGATGCCAATTATCAGGGACTTGACGGAGCTTTGCTTTACAGCCGATCCAGCGACGGTGGTGCAACATGGAACCCAAGAAATGTCATACTGCCAGGTCTTGGTGCTGGCGAGGTATGGGGTGTAGGCGGCGATGTTTATGCCTGGGCCGCGCCAAAGGGCGATACCATTGCCTTCATCGTAGGCGATTTTCTTGCCGATGGTATTGTTCTAAAATCAACTGATGGCGGAGATACCTGGGACACCTTTAAGTACTACGAGGCCCCAATACCTGCTTTTGGCAATCAGGTGCCTCTTCCGAGACATGGCGGTATTGATGCTTATCAGGCAGCAGTACTTGATGATTTAGGACGCGTTCACGTGGCTGTAGGCCGCATGATGCACTCGGCCGACGGCACTGGCGGACCAACCAGCTATTTTCCCTATTCCAATGGTCTGCTCTATTGGAACGAAACCCTGCCGCCACTCGACAGCACAAAGGTGACTGCGAATATCCTCAATCCCAGCGGCGTGCCTGCCCAATATCTTCTTGCTGAAGTGATGGACAATGGTACCGACTCCATCGTTGGCGTTGCCACATTCCAGGCTTCGTTAACCTCGATGCCTCAGCTTGTTTTTGATCACAACGCTAAAATCCTGTATGCCTTCTATTCGGCGCTTACACTTGGCTTTAGCAATGGCGATTACAATTATCGCCACGTTTGGATGCGCTTCTCCGAAAACTACGGACAAACCTGGAGCCCACCACAAGACCTCACCGGCAGCATCTTCCAAATCTTTAGCGATTGTGTTTACCCCTCAGCTTCAGAAAGTGTGACCAACAAAGTACACGTTCTCTACCAATCGGATAACCAGCCCGGTAATGCAGTGCGTTTCTCCGGCCATGGTGTCAATGACAATAATATCGTTTACCTGCCGGTAAACCTGGCTGTAGGAATCAACGAACGTCCAGCAAATATTCTTGCCATTGATCAGCTCATGCCAAACCCTGCCAATAGCTCCACCCGTTTGGTGATGCATGTCGACCGCCCGGCCCTGGCTCAGGTTAGCCTCATTAATTTGGTTGGCCAGGAAGTGCAGAGCCATGTACTCAATCTGCCAAACGCCGGCCCGCACGATCTCAGGCTCGACCTGAACGGTGTTCGTTCCGGTGTTTACCTCGTTAGGGTGAAGGCTGGAAGCGATGTAGCTGTGCGCAAGCTTATAGTTGAATAATCTTCACTAACCAATACGCAACCAAAACGGGCAGCAATGCCCGTTTTTTTTATCAAGTGACCAGATTTGCCGAACCAATATCTGGTTGAAATATTTATTACCTACGACACTGTTAGTCTAAAATGCTTTACCTTGCAATCGCTTAACCAAAATCCAAAATATGAAAAAGAATCTACTTACGCTTTTCCTTTTGGCTTCAGGAGCATTTGTTCTTGCTCAAACACCACTTGAGCTTCAGATGCAACGTTGGGCAGGCAGGGCAGATATGGAACTTTCAGACGACGCGGAAGAATTACCATACCTAGGGCAATACAATCCCTATGTTTCTGCCCTTGTGCCACCTGATGTTGTAATCGGTCAGTGTCGCTACGACCGGCAGTCGAACTATTCGATGCAGCGTCGGATGTACGTTTATCCTGATGGCACCATTGGGGCTACATGGATGAGGGCAATGCTCGATCCTGGCTATACTGACCGGGGTACAGCCTACAATTATTATAATGGCGCTACATGGGGCCAATGGCCTACTTCCCGAATAGAAACGGTAAGAACAGGATGGCCGGCCTATGCGCCATTTGGGCCAAATGGAGAAATTGTTGTTTCGCACACAGGTAATGCAACAGGGTTGATGTTCAACTGGCGCCCCAATAAAGGAGCCGGGGCATGGACCAGTTTCACATTAGCCGGCCCTAACGGCTTAGATTTATTATATCCACGCATCGTAACCAATGGCCCGAACCGTCAAACTATTCACTTGATTGTGCAGGTCAGATCTTCAACACCCTATCAGGGACTTGCAGGAGCGCTCGTATACAGCCGTTCGCAAAATGGCGGTCAGACCTGGGATATTCTGCATCAGGTATTGGAAGGAATTGATGCCACCCGTTATCCGGGTCACGGCGCCGACCGGTACGCTTTTGCCGAGCCTGTTGGCGATACGCTTGCCTTTGTTACCGGCGAGGGTTATACCGATG
>DAIOUP010000143.1:0-5693 GCA_036759465.1 Bacteroidales bacterium | reverse complement strand
CTGGTGCAGGGTCCCAACCCACATCCTGCCATCATTTCAAACTTCACCAATCCCGAAACCGGACAATTCGATCGCAATCTTGTGCTCAACTACCTGCAAAACCTCGACAATATGCAGCCCGCCGCCAAGGAACAGTGGCTTCGTTTTGAGCAATACCTCAAGGAAGACAGGCTGAGCACCAAATACCAGAACCTGATCAACAAGGCCTACTACATTCCTAAGGCCATGGCCGAAATGATCTACCACGAAAAGAACGACAAAGCCGATGTGGAATATGTTGGCGTTCGCTATGCCAGCATAGCCGACTCGCTCGTTACCCTTACTGATAGCGACTACAAAACGTATTTCGAAGCCAACAAAAAAATGTACGAGCGCGACGCCATGCGCGACATCGAATACGTTGTGTTCGACATTCTGCCTTCGCAGGACGACAACGACGAAGCCCAGAAGGCCGTTCAGCGCCTGATACCCGAGTTTACGGTCACCACCAATGTGGAAGGCTTTGTAAACGCCAACTCCGACCTGCGTTACGACAGCACATGGTTCAGCCGCGGCAAGCTCTCGCCCTCCATCGAAGGCCTGATGTTTGAAGCCGAACCGGGCTATGTTTACGGCCCCTATTTCGAAAACGGCGCTTTCAAGGCTGCCCGTCTGGTGGATGTATCATCCAAAACCGACAGTGTGCGTGCCAGCCATATCCTCATCGCATACGAAGGTGCAGCGCGCAGCGAAGCCAGACGCGCCAAGGAACAAGCCAAGGCCAAAGCCGACAGCATTCTGGCCGAAGTGAAAAAGAGACCTTCCAAAATTAAGGACCTTGCCCTTCAACTTTCGGACGATGCAAGCGCCAGAACCAATGCCGGCGACCTCGACTGGTTTACCGAAGGCACCATGGTAAAACCTTTCAACGACTTTGTGATGAACAATAAGGTGGGCACCATCGGCATGGTGGAAACCGAATTTGGTTACCACGTGATAGAAGTGACCGGTAAGAAGGAACCCTCGAAAAGAGTTCGCGTTGCCATAATTTCCTATCAGGTTTCGCCCAGTACCCGCACCTATCAGGATGTGTTTGCAAAAGCGAGCAAATTCGCTACCGAATCGAAGACCCGCGAGCAGTTCGACGCCACCGTTGAGCGCGACGGCCTTAGCAAGCGTCTGGCCCCCGCCTTGCGCAAAACCACCAACCGTTTGCCCGGCATCGAAAACGCACGTCAGATCACGCGTTGGGCATTCGACGACAAGACCGAACGCGACGATGTGTCAACCATATTCGAGCTCGACAATATGTTCGTTATCGCAGTTCTGACCAAGAAACTCGAAAAAGGCATCCCTACCCTCGAAGAAATCAAGGAAACCATCGAACCTACGGTTCGCAACCAGAAGAAGGGAGAATACCTGCTGGCACAGTTTAAAAACGAAGGCAACGACCTGAGCAGGGTTTCCGCCAAATACGGCGTTGATCGCACCAGCCAGCCCGATCTCACCTTCGACACCCGTTTCCTGCAAAACTTTGGTCAGGAAAACAAATTTGTAGGACATGTATTTGGAACCCAAATCGGCCAAAACACCTCGATTGCCGGCACCAACGCTGCATTTGTACTCAAGGTCAACAATATCTCCAAAGCCGAGGCACCTACTAGTCTCGATCAGGTACTTATGGAGCAGCGCATGAGCTTCGAAAGCAATGTGCGCAACAACGGCGCTTTCAGGGCACTGGAGAAGAAGGCAAAGATTGCCGACAACAGGCTCTTATTCTACTAAGATAATTATTCGAAAAGAGGCTGCTCTGTTCAGGGCAGCTTTTTTTTGGCTTAATGGGTCGTTTTTCAGGCATCGCTGCGCGTTTTCAAATAGCTGGAAACCGGCAAAAACACTTATTAATAATACTTAAAAAACGCACCGTTTTCAATAATTTTGCCACTTTGCAGTTAATTAAGCGGAAAACCATAAAACAATGAAACACTATCCCGTCAGCAACGGATTCGCAAGAATGATGCTTCTGATGCTGCTTATTGCAGTAACCATGGGAAGCACCACCTCGTGCAAAAGCAAGAAGCGCCTTGCGCGCGAGCAGGCCGCCAAAGAGTACGCCATGAAAGTGGAGCAGGCCAAAAAAGACCTCAACGCCATCCTGAACAACGAGACTAACTGGACGCTCGACCAGAAGCAACAGCGCCTCGACACCATTAAATCGTGGCAGCTGGAAGACGAAGAGGTGAAGCGCCTCATTGGGCTGGTTGAGAAAAAATTAGACTCCGAGCGTCAGGAGGCTTTGCGTAAAGCTGAGGAAGAGCGACTGCGTAAGGAGGAAGAAGAACGCCGCAAACAGATAACGGGTAAATACACCGTGCTCGAAAACCATTTTATGTCGATAGCCGGTGCGCCCAGCATTCCGCTGGCCAACGAACGCATTGCACAGGCGCTGCAGATGTTTGCCTCGCCCGATGTGCCCGTACTGATCATCATCAGCCAGACCGGCGGGTTCAACGATTACGACCGACCCACCACCATTAGGCGTTATCTTGACTGGCTCAAAGACCATAAAAAGTCGCCCAACCGCGTGGAGCAGGCCAAATACGACAACAACGGAAAGATTACCGAACTCGAACTTATCAAACGATAGACCATGAAAAGATTCATCGTGATAATGGCTTCAGCCGTGATGATGCTGACCGCCACCAAGCTGAAGGCTCAGGACTATATCAGCCCCGAACGAAAAGCCGCCATCGACAGTCTTGCACTCGAAAAAGTGCGCGACCTTGGCAAATACATAAGCATCATTGGCAACAAATCGACACCCTGGAGCGAAGCCAACCGGGTAATCGACAGGGCCGAGGAGCTTTTCATGCAGGGAGCTGAAATCGGTGTATCGTCGTTGTTCAGCAATCAGGTGCAATATTATCGTGTTCGCACCTATTTTGAGCGCCTTATGCGCCTCAATTACGACAGGGTTGAGATTGAATGGTACAACATTGAATATGTGAGCGACCTGCAGCGTCAGCCCGATGGCACCTTTGTGGGCGTAATCACCATCTTTCAGCGCTTTAGTGGTTACAACCGCGAGGGTGGACTGGTGTACCAGGACGTAACTAAGAAGGACATCACCGTGTATGTGCGCCGTAAGGAAACACAAATCGGCGGTCGCCTCATCGGATTCTGGGATGTTATGCTTGGCGATATCCGCGTAAAAGAAACCCGCCGGAGGTAAGCAGATAGAAAACAATGAAATAAGCACGATAGCAAAAACCCCGCCCGGCCACTTCCGGACGGGGTTTGATGCTGTTAACCGTTAAAACAACACCCAATGAGCCTTCCTCTGAAACGCTGCCTGCCGCTCATCCTGCTGATGGTCAACCTTTTTTCGGCCCATGCACAAAACCGGCAGCTGGGCAACTTTGTCATCGACGAAACCGAGCTCTATGCCATGACTAAGCAGATGAGCCAGTTTTTCAGCCGTTTCAACAACGAGGAAGACCAGTTTGGAAAAAAATACCATCCCGCTTCCGAAAACTGGCGCAACAACGAAGGCCGGCGCAGAATACTGCCACTGATGTTCGATCAGCAAAACCAGCGCACCGCAGGCACCCTACGCGATTATTTTGTTGAAGACCTCACAGGCGGAAAAGGCCAATACCTTGAATTTCTGGGCGGTCGATGGTATGCCGAGGTGTCTTCAACCTTCGAGTTTCAGGGCAGGCAGGTCCCCATCTCGCTAATTCTTATGATTCAGAGGTCTGGTCTGGGCTCCAAATGGGTGCTTACCAATGTGTATTTTGCGCAGTTCAACCGCATGTTTCCGGTGGGCGAAATTGCCGAAAAGGAGAAACATTTCCTGCACCCCATGAGCCATGAGCTCGATTTCATGAACATTTATAAAGCCTTTCGCCAGCCCGAGGTGATCGAGTATTACGCCAGCGACGACTTTCAGCCCGACTATCTGAGTATCTTTTTCTACGAAGTGAAGCTTGGTCGAATGAAGTTTGTCAGGGTGGAAAGCCTCAAGTTTCACTTTTTTCAAATCCCCAATTGGTATTTTGAAGTGTCGTGGTTCAACCGGCCCGGCATGAACAGCGGCTGGCTGATATCGAACCTCATGTTTGTGAAGGAAGAAGAAAAGAAACCCCTGCTGAAATTTTACGAACCATGAAGAGAATATTACTCTTTACATTTTTTCTGGCAAGCCTGCTACAGCTGAGCGCACAGCCAAAACCGGAGGTAACGCTTTCGGCTCAGGAAGTGGAGCAATACCGCAACCAGGCGCGCATGCTGGCACAGTTTCTCGAAGGCACGCTCAACTTTTTGGGCGATCCCGAATCGACTGTACAGGACAAGGAAATCATCATCAACGAGAGCTGGGACAAAATTTTTGCCAACGAAAACGTGCAGATTGAAGACGACCTCGACGATCGTCGCGATGTGCCCGTGAACAAGGACGTGAGGGCCTACCTGAAGGACGTTGACTTCTTTTTTCGTCAGGCCGTTTTCACCTTCGATATCCTCAGCGTCGATCCAATGGTGGGCCAAAACGGGCAGTTCTATTTTCTTGTTACGCTCAACCGTCAGCTCAACGCACGGGCTATCAATGGCGACAGCATACGATCGAGCAGGCAGCGATATATGGAGATCAATCTCGACCCTTTCAAAAAAGACCTGCGCATCGTGAGTTATTACACCACCAAGCTCAATGAGCGCGAGGAGCTGCGCAACTGGTGGAGCACCATGAGCCCCGAGTGGCGGGCATTCTTCGGCAGCAAGCTGATCGTATTCGATTCGATCCCGATGTCGAGAATCGTTTACGTTGACCACGAAAAGGTGGCCATCAGCCGCATGGCGCAACAAAGACGACAAGGAAGGTTCTTTGTTGCCGGAAACGACACCCTGCCGGAAAGCAAGCGCAATTTGCTCTTTGGCCGCCGGCCCGACACAACCATCATGCTAAATGACGTGGTGCAGGTGCCACGCATCGATACCACAAAAACCAATCCTTCCGAAGTGGACAACAGGCTGAGGCAGATCAGTCAGCGTCGCGAACTCAATATCGACAACCAAAAAAACCTCAACGACCTGAGCCCCGTTTCGCAACTCAGGCAGCTCGAAAATGTCAGCTTCGCCAATGTGCCCGTAACCGACCTGAGTCCGCTTCGTAACCTGAATAAGCTGGCCACGGTGAATATGGCCGGATCACTGATCGACGACCTGAGCCCGTTTACCTATGCCACAAACCTGCGCGAGGTAAACCTTTCGCAAACACGCACCACCGGCATTGAGCCCCTGATGCACCTCCGGCAGCTCGAGAAGGTGATGCTCAACCAATGCGCAGTAAGCAGCCTCGAGCCACTTGCTTATCTGGAAGATTTAGTAGTAATCGAGGCCTCGGCCACCCGCATCAATAGCGTCGAACCGCTTGCCCGACTCGAAAACCTGCGACTGCTCGACATCAGCCGCACCAATGTGAGCTCGCTCGAACCGCTGAGAAACAACAAGGCGCTCCAGCAGCTTAATGTTGAACAGACTGCTGTCACCGAACTCGATCCCCTGACCGGCCTCACCGAACTCAACACCTTGCAAATCAGTAATACCGGGATTAGCGATCTGAGTCCGCTGCAGAAATTACCAAAACTCAAGCTCGTTTACAGCGACAACAACCGCGTTACTACCGCCGCCGCCACCGCCTTTATGCGCCTCCGGCC
>DAIOUP010000142.1:0-5699 GCA_036759465.1 Bacteroidales bacterium | reverse complement strand
ACCCAAGCTCACCCATACGACGGGTGAGCTCCACCGAAAATTGTTCTTTCTCATCCAGTTCCTGTGCCACAGGCTTGATCTCACGCTCCGCAAAATCGCGGACGGTTTGCCTGATCAACCTGTGTTCTTCACTTAAATCGAAATTCATCCCGCCTTGTGTTAATTGGTAAGTTCTTTTAATACAATAAGTTCCGTCTTTGTATCCACCATGTCTCCAACAGCGACATGAAGTTTTTCTACGATTGCTGCATTGCTGGCCACGATGTTATTTTCCATCTTCATGGCTTCTATAACAATCATTATCGTACCGCGGTTCACCACCTCGCCCTCAGACACATTCACCCTGATCACTTTCCCGGGCATGGGCGAAACGAAACCCCCATTGCTCACACTGTCTTTTTCGGCGCCATGGTCCACCGAAGGAGCCAGAACCTCCGGAAAAGTTATGTTGTAGGTAATTCCCGCGCACATCACCACTGCTGCATTTTCGTCAGGAGTATAATGTAAACACTTGTATTCGGTCCGGTCGATCCTAAAACTAATGACACAATCCCCCATCCCGATTTCCTCGACCACCGTTTCCTTTTCGTTCATTCTGAATACCAGTCTGTTAGATTTAACGGAAACGACCTCGGCAAGGGTTGTCCGGCCATTGCTTTCCATGGCCACAACAGGCAAAATGCGCCAAAACCCAATGCGGTGCCATACAGACAAATCGTGTCTGGGCCTGAGCATTATACTGCAAAGCACGGCTGCCATCGCAGGCACTATTGGTGCACCGGTGTGCTTTTGCTTAACCTTTTGAACAATTGACGTGGCAGCCCTGTCGGTATAAGCGGTGCTTATTCTGTTGTTCACAAAATCATCCTCGCTGAGCATGGCGATGAGAAACGGAATATTGGTTTTAATGCCTGCAACAAAGAAGTTTTCAAGCGCTTCCATGGCTTTGGCTATGGCATCATTTCGGGTTTTACCCCAAACGATCAGTTTGCTGATCAATGGGTCGAACATGCTCGAAATCGCCGTTGGGCCATTCACTGCGCTGTCAATGCGAATATTTTCACCCTCCGGAATACGGTATGCAGCGATCTCGCCAGGCGATGGAAGGAAATTATTTTCCGGGTCCTCGGCATATATGCGGCACTCAATGGCATGTCCATTGAGTGAGAGCTCATGCTGTCCGAATGATAATGGCAATCCTTGCGCAATACGTATCTGTTCCTCAACCAGATCGATTCCTGTAACCATCTCTGTAACAGGGTGTTCGACCTGGATGCGCGTGTTCATCTCCAGAAAAAAGAATTTTTGATTGGCATCCAGCAAAAATTCGATGGTGCCGGCATTGCGATAACCAATTGCTTTGCAAAGGGCTACTGCAGCATTGCCCATGATTTGACGGGTTTGTTCGTCGAGGGAAGGGGATGGGGCTTCCTCGATGATTTTCTGGTAGCGCCTCTGAATAGAACATTCGCGCTCAAACAGATGAACAACGTTGCCATGATGGTCGGCAAGCACCTGAATCTCAACATGACGGGGCTCTTCGACATACTGTTCCACATATACCGTACCGTCGCCGAAATAATTGGCCGCTTCGCTCGAAGTTGTTTGCAAAACCTCACTTATTTTTTCCGGTCCGCGGACAATACGCATGCCCTTGCCGCCGCCACCGGCAGCTGCTTTAACCAGCACAGGGTAAGGCAGTTTGTCGGCCATAGCAGCCAGCTCAGTGGGAGTTCCTGTAAATCCTGCCGTAACCGGCAAGCCGTTGGCCAGTGCCAGATTACGGGCTTCTATTTTATTGCCCATGAGTCGCACTGTATGGGCTTCCGGACCGATGAAAGTGATGCCGCTGGCTGCACAAGCTTCCGGAAATAAGGGGTTTTCCGACAGAAATCCATAACCGGGATGAATGGCATCGGCACCTGAGCGCAAGGCTACACCAATAATCTTATTGACGTTGAGATAGGTTTCTGAAAGTGAACCATCGCCTAAAGGCCACGCTTCGTCTGCCCGCTTCACAAAAGCAGCTTTACTGTCCAGTTGATGATACACAGCCACCGAGGCAATACCCATACGCTTAAGCGTTCGCATAATCCGAAGCGCAATTTCGCCCCGATTGGCGATAAGTACTTTTTTTATGGTTTTGGTCTTCATTCCCTGTTAATCAGCCAGTTTGGATTGCGTTTTTCGAGAAATGCCCTGAGGCCTTCCTGACCTTCTTCCGAAGCACGCTGCCGGGCAATACGTTTTGCCGTGTCGTTTTTAATCTCGCTCGTGGCGAGCGTGGTATTACTGATGTCGCGGATAAGTTGCTTGCATTGGGCAATGGCTCCCGGCGCGGCATGCAGCAGGTTTCCGATATAGGTATCCAATGCGTGATCCACTGTTTCAGTTGTAATAATCTGGTTAATAAGGTTGTAGTCTTTCGCTTCCTGAACCCCGAAGGCCCTGCCCGTCAGCATTAAATCGCGGGCAGCCGTTTCGCCGCACCGACGGATCACGTAAGGCGAAATTGTGGCGGGAGTGATGCCCAGCTTCACTTCCGAAAAAGCAAATCGGGTGTCGATATCGGCAATTACAATGTCGCTCGCGGCGGCAAGCCCGTTGGCACCTCCGTAAACAGCACCGTGCAACAACGCGATAACGGGTTTTGGGCAGGTATATATGTTTTCGAACAATGAAGCAAGTACCAGCGCGTCGCGCATATTCTCATCCTGATCGTAGGCTGACACCTGCTGCATATAGGAAAGGTCGGCCCCGGCGCAAAAAGAGCGACCGTTGCCACGCAAAATAATTACACGAACACTATCATCCTGCCCCAAATTTTCGAAAGCTTCAACAAGCTCTTTCATCATCAGGGGGTTGATCGCGTTGTGTTTGTCGGGTCGGTTAAGCCAGATGGTGCAAACCGGACCATTGTGATGCAACCTGATGGTATCCATGGCTTTACATTCTGAAGACTCCAAACTGTGATGGCGGAAATGGTTTGTTGAGCGAGGTGGCAATGCCAATAGCCAGAATGTTGCGCGTCTGAACTGGGTCGATGATGCCATCGTCCCACAGTCGTGCCGTGCTGTAATAGGCAGAACCTTCGCGCTCGTACTTTTCCAGTATCATTTTGCGCATTTGCTGTTCTTCTTCCGGTGGCATCGTTTGGCCTTTTTCGCGATACTGGTCCATTTTCACCGTAATCAGCACATTGGCCGCCTGTTCGCCTCCCATCACCGAAATCTTGGCATTGGGCCACATGAAAAGAAGTCTTGGCCCAAACGCTCTTCCGGCCATTCCATAGTTGCCTGCGCCGAAGCTTCCGCCGAAAATAACCGTAAACTTTGGCACGTTGGTGTTCGACACGGCATGCACCATTTTGGCGCCGTCCTTGGCAATGCCGCCGCGTTCAAACTCGCGTCCGACCATAAATCCTGTAATGTTTTGCAGGAATACGAGTGGAATGTTTCGCATCGAGCATAGCTCGATAAAGTGCGTAACCTTGAGGGCCGATTCGCTGAAAAGTACGCCGTAATTGGCGACAATACCCACTGGCATTCCCATGATGTAGGCAAATCCGGTTACCACGGTGGTAGCATATTTGGCTTTGAATTCCTGAAAACGGCTACCGTCGACCATACGCATTATAATCTCCCGCGGATCGACCACTCGTCGCAAATCAACCGGCGCTATTCCGTAGAGCTCTTCAGGGTCATAAATGGGCTCTTCAGGACTAATGATGTCTAACTTTTGCTTTACAGGTTTTTCAAGCGTTTCGAAGATATGACGACAAATTGCAAGGGCATGGGGTTCGTTTTCGGCCATATGATCGGCCACACCCGAAATGGAGGTATGCACCTCGGCACCGCCAAGTTCTTCGGCCGTAACTTCCTCTCCTGTAGCTGCTTTTACCAGTGGTGGCCCACCCAGAAAAATAGTGCCCTGATTGCGCACAATGATGGTTTCGTCGCTCATGGCAGGCACATAGGCGCCACCGGCGGTGCACGAGCCCATTACAATGGCGATTTGCGGAATACCCATGGCCGACATGCGCGCCTGGTTGTAAAAGAAACGCCCGAAATGGTCACGGTCGGGGAAAACTGTGTCCTGCTCCGGCAGAAAAGCTCCTCCCGAATCGACGATATAAACGCAAGGAAGATTGTTTTCCATGGCAATCTCCTGTGCACGAAGGTGTTTCTTAATGGTGTATTGCATATAGGTGCCCCCTTTGGCCGTGGCATCGTTGGCAATAATCATTGCCTCGCGGCCTTGTATCAGCCCGATACCGGTAACAATACCCGCCGAGGGAAACTCGTCCTTGTATAGACCGAATGCCGCCAGTGTTGACAGTTCCATAAAAGGAGTGCCGGGATCGACAAGCATATTGATGCGCTCGCGCACCAGAAGTTTGCCCCGCTCTTTATGACGCGCCACCGCAGCCTGACTGCTTCCGGCCGAAACTAATCTCAACCGCTGGTAATAGGTTTCCATCAGGGCCAGATATGCAGCCTTGTTTTGCCTGAAATCATCCGAACGGACATCAATCTTCGAACGTAATGTGTACAATTTTTAGTGGTTTGGGTTTGACCTTTTCAATTAATCGGCACTCTGGTTTGAGGCTTTAAAGGTATAGAAAAACGAAGCCATTAACCATAGAGAATGCTGATTAGAATTCATACAAGCTTATATCTATCCATAATACTGCTATTCCGGGGCTACTTAATATTGGCTTAACAATTCGCTAAACTAATCTTAAGCGCTGGTTAACAGCAAAAGGCATTTGATGACGGTAATTTTGCGGCATAAATCAGGAAAACCATGAAATCTACTCTTATATCTCTTCTTTTCGTAGTATTAACTTTTGGCAATCAGCTTTTTGCAGGCACTCCATCTCATCCGTTGGTACCCGCTAAAAGCGTGACCCTCACAGGTATTGTAGTTGACAGCCAGTCGGGCGAAGCCCTGGCAGGCGCTCAGGTTGAGGTGGAAGGAACCGCTTTGAAGGCTTTCACCGATCTCGATGGAAGGTTTAGTCTCACTGTTGATGCGCAAAACGCATTGAATATCAAGGTTAAATACATCTCCTACGAAGACGCTTCAATCAAAAATGTAGCTCCGCAATCTGTTTCCAAAGAGCTTCAGGTAAAACTTCAATCGAAGTAGCAGAGAACAGATAAAAAAACACAACTCCCGCAAGGGAGTTTTTTTTGTCCCTGACCAGATCAACTCCTTGTTTGATCAGTATTAAATTTTCGAGGCCCACTATCGAATGTGCCTAAAAAACATACCTTTTACCTAACTTTGTTAATTGAAAATCACGACCCGAAATGACGGTTATTCTGAAGTAAAACCAGGTCGCTTGGGTAAATTTGAAATAATAATGCTGATCGACTATGACAACGACAATCGACACTTCATCCAAAATATTTAGGCCCGTAAAGCTGGCAGTTTTGACCATTGCTTTATTAATTTCGACTTCTATTAACATCTATTCACAGGATCTAATCAGAGGCGGCGACGGTTTTTACCTCAACGGACAGCTTTTCACCGGCGAGCACATCACACGTTACGACAACGGCCAGATCGAATCGGTGCGCAATTTTATCAAAGGACTTGAAGATGGTGTTTCAAAATATTATGATGCCCAGGGAAATCTGATTGAGCTGCGCGCATGGAGCAACGGAAAGAAGCACGGAATCTGGGTGACATAC
>DAIOUP010000141.1:0-5739 GCA_036759465.1 Bacteroidales bacterium | reverse complement strand
CCCCGCGCCATACCGGCTGGATGCGCGGCGCTGTATTTCCTACCTCACCATCGAACATCGCGGCCGACTACCTGAAAACCTGCGTGATAAGTTTTCTGGCTACATTTTTGGCTGCGATATCTGTCAGGATGTTTGCCCGTGGAATCGGTTTGCAAAACCCCATCAGGAACCGCTTTTCGCCCTGCGCGATGAGCTGAAAAACATGCGCCGATGCGACTGGCTGAATCTCGATGAACAGCGTTTTATTGAACTTTTTGCCTATTCTGCTGTTGAACGTACGGGTTATAACGGTCTGAAAAGAAACATCCAGTTTTTGTCCGAAAGCACAGAATCGCAATAAATTTAAACATAAAACGAATTGCAATATGGCACTCACTCCCACCAAACAGATTCCTCTCGGCTTTGAGGCTCCTGGCTTCAACTTGCCCGATATGATCTCAGGACGCCAGCTAAGCTTTGCCGATATCAAAGGTGAGAAAGGTACCCTTGTAATGTTTATATGCAACCACTGCCCCTATGTGAAACATGTTGTGCACGAGCTGGTTCGTCTTGCCAACGATTACCTTCCCAAAGGCATTGGTTTTGTGGCCATCAATGCCAACGATGCGGTAAAATATCCCGAAGATTCACCGGAAAAGATGAAGATTTTCGCTGCAGAAAACCAATTCCCATTTCCTTATCTGTACGACGAAACTCAGGAGGTGGCCAAAGCCTATGATGCGGTTTGCACGCCCGATTTCGACCTTTTCGATGCCAGCGATCGCTGTGTGTATCGCGGCAGGCTCGATGGGGCACGACCGGGCAACGATGTGCCGGTAACGGGCGAAGACATGCGCCTTGCGCTCGATCAACTTTTGGCCGGAACGCCTATTCCTGCTGATCAGTCGCCCTCCATGGGCTGTAACATAAAGTGGAAGTAGTCTGTGGGTTACTTTTTGCCACTGGCATTCATCTCCCAACCAAGCCCGAAAAAGAGCACATCATTATATTCTCCGTACTTCTTTCGGCTAAAGCGCCTTACATTGCCGGCCACACTGTTCTTGCGTATGGAATGGAGCGCGTTGGTCGAACGGACTATCAAACTTAGTCGTTCAGTGAGTTTATATTGTGCGCCGATGATGCCATTGAAGGTGAGATTCTTCCATTCGGTACGGTTGAAATTGTTGTTGGGGTAGCCGTCGATTTTTTCGCTTGCTGTGGTCAGCAGGTCGGCCGAAAATCCTGCCTCCAGGAGAAGCAGACCCAGCTCAAACTGCGCCAGAACTGGCAATTCCACGTAATTAAGCCTTCTGAGAAATTGAGTCACCGTAGGGTCTTCCGGATCGGGACGGCGGGCTGAGCCTTTGCGGCTGTAACCTAGCTCGAACTGCAGCCGAAAATTTTCGCTGGTGTAGTAGTAAACCGAAAAAGCCCCTGCAAAACCTGCCTTGTGGTAGCCCGACATGCCATCGCCGGCAATTTGCGAGGCGTTGAAGCCGCTCCGCATGCCTCCGCCGAAAGGCTGCGCATACGCCAGTCCGCTCATCACCATCAGCATCATAAAAGTCAAAGCCCTGAGCATAAAGATGTTTTTCCAAAAATAACAAAACACCCCTGACAGACCAACAGGGGTGTTTTATGTTCATATCATAAGGTCAAATTTATGCTACAACCAATAGGTGATAGTGTTTCTTTCCCTTCTGAACCAGCACATACTTTTCGTTGAGCAGCATCTGGCTGTCGGGTCTTGTTTGCTCGCTAACCTTTGCTTTGTTGATGGACACTGCGTTTTCTTTCATCAGCCTTCGCGCTTCGCTCTTTGAAGCAAATACCCCGCTATGGGTGGTGAGCAGCTCAACAATGTCGTTTTCAGCCTGAAATATTTCCATGCTGATCTGGCTTTGAGGTACTCCGGCGAAAACACTAAGCAAGGTGGCTTCGTCGAGCTTACGGAGCATTTCGGTGGTGCCTTTGCCAAAAAGAATCTGGCTGGCGTCTTCGGCCTTTTGCAGCTCAGTTTCCCCATGCACCATACGGGTTACCTCGGAGGCTAAGGTTTTTTGCAATTGCCTCAGGTGAGGCTCGCTTCGGTGAGCCTCTATGAGGTTTTCGATGGTTGACCGGTCGAGCAGCGTAAATATCCTGATGTATTTTTCGGCATCTTCGTCCGAACAATTGAACCAAAACTGATAAAAGGCATAAGGCGTGGTTTTGGCAGGATCGAGCCAAACATTGCCGGTTTCCGTTTTGCCAAATTTGCCGCCGTCGGCCTTGGTGATCAGCGGACAAGTGAGTGCAAAGGCCTCATTCTCATAACCAAGCTTGCGACGGATCAACTCGGTACCCGTGGTAATATTTCCCCACTGGTCGGCGCCCCCCATCTGCAACTTACAGTTGAGGTGCTGAAAAAGATGCAGAAAATCATATCCTTGTACCAATTGATAGGTGAACTCGGTAAACGACATGCCGCTGCCGCTTTCGGCTGAAAGGCGTTTTTTCACCGAGTCTTTCGACATCATATAGTTTACGGTGATGTGCTTGCCAATGTCGCGGATAAAGGCCAGAAAACCGTAACCCTTCATCCAGTCGTAGTTGTTCACCAGTTCGGCCTTGTTGGAAGCATCGCTTTCGAAGTCGAGAAACAGCGCGAGCTGCTTTTTCAGACACTCCTGATTGTGTCGCAAGGTGCTTTCGTCGAGCAAATTACGTTCCTGCGACTTGCCCGAAGGGTCGCCGATCATACCGGTTGCTCCTCCTATGAGGGCAATCGGTTTGTGTCCGCACAACTGGAAATGCTTCAGCATCATGATGCTCACAAGATGGCCTATGTGTAGTGAATCGGCCGTAGGGTCGATGCCTACATAGGCTGCGGTCATCTCTTTGTTCAACTGCTCTTCGGTGCCCGGGGTAAGGTCGTGTATCATTCCCCTCCAGCGCAATTCTTCCACAAAATTTTTTGGCATGACTATCAAATTCGTTTGGCTGCAAAGATACAAACATGCCTCTTGCCGCTGTTTGCCCGTAAATTTGCCCGATGAGATTAACAAGAAGTTATCCGCCAAATTTTTTAATGCTGTTCGCTATTGCTTTGCTGGGCGGAATCCTGCTCAATCTTGCCTGGGCGCCACATCCTTTTACTTTTCTTGTTTTTATCGCCTTGGTACCTTTTTTGTTTGTAGCCTCAAACTTCAGCGAAAAACCCACCATAGTTTTTGCTGCAGTATTTTCCGGTTTTTTTGTTTTTCACATGAGTGCAGCCTGGTGGATGTACAGTTCCACCATAGCAGGCAGTTTGCTGGCTCACCTGCTTAATGCCTTTCTTCCCGCTGCTGTCTTGTCAATTTGGGGCGCTTTTGTGGCCAGACCTTCGAAAGCCTTTAGAGAAGGCCTATTACTCATTTCGCTATGGGTTTCAATGGAATGGCTCAATGCGGTTTGGCCGCTGGCATGGCCCTGGTTTCAGCTTGGGCATGTGTTTGGCAGCCGGCCGCAATGGGTGCAATGGTTTAGCCTCACTTCCTCTGCAGGTGGAACGGTATGGGTATTAGTGGTCAACTATCTAATATTTAGGTTTATATGGGGCGCCCCAACACTTAAAATCAGCGCTTTTGCGGTTATAACTTGTGCATTTGCCATGCCGTTTGCATTGAACCATCTTATGCCCAAGCATTGCAGTTCCGGGAACAAGATTTCATTGGCTGTGGTACAACCCAATATTCACCCCCTGCGCGAAAAGTTCGGCAATATGGATGCTTCCGAACAGCTACGCAAGGCAATAAGCCTGCTCGATGGCATTGTGCCGGGCTCAATAGATTATGCCATTTTTCCCGAAACCATGATTGTTGAACCCATCGAAGAGGCGCTGCTTGATAAAAGCCTCCATATCCAACTCATCAGGGAAAAAACAGCGATATTCGGGTTGAAAGGTATTTTTACCGGGGCATTTACCAAAAGAAGCAGCGGCTGGCATCCGTCAGACAACGATAAAGTGACCAACACGGCCAATTCCTATGTGCTGTATAACAGCATGTTATATTTAACGAAAGGCGGTGTTGAAGTTTATCATAAGCAGAAGCTTGTCCCGCTTGTCGAAAAGCAACCTTTCTTGCGGCTAATGCGGCCATTAAGGAGGTTTGTGGAAAGCAGCGGCGGTTTTTTTGGCAGTTATGGAACACACAACGAGCGGGAATACTTCTTGCTGGGCGATAGTGTCGCCGTCGCGCCGCTCATCTGTTTCGAGTCGGCTTTTGCCTGTCACCCTGAGCCAGAGAAGATTCCATCGTTTATGGTGTTGATTACCAACGACGGGTGGTGGTCATCGTCGGGTGGCTACCTGCAACACCTCAACCTGGCCCGCCTCAGGGCTATCGAGCGCCGCCAATGGATAGCAAGGGCCGCCAACACAGGCGTTTCATGCTTTATAAGCCCGGAAGGCGAGGTGATTTATCCTGTTGAATACGAACAACAAGGTCTTATTATTGGTGAGGTTTTTGCAACACACAATACGAAATGGGCTTGTTGGGTAATGAATTTAACCCGATGGGTGGCGTTGTCGGTATTGATGATTTTTGCGCTTTTTGCTTTAAAAGTTCGACTCGGACGCTGAAAAGCGTCTTCAATTCCAAAAAAGAAAGGCAAAATAATCGAAAAAAACTATTTTAGCCGTCAGTTTCAAAAATAATTCCACTCAACCAAAAAACATCAATTATGAACAGGAAACCCATTTCCATTCTGCTCATCATGCTGGGCGCGTTGTTGCTGGTGCCAGGTTCGTCCATCAAGGCGCAGTTCAAGGCCGATGACATTCTCGGTGTTTGGCTCAATCAGGATAAGGACGCCCACATTGAACTTTTCAAGCGCGGAGATAAGGTTTTTGGCAAGATTGTCTGGCTCAAAGATCCCATTGATCCCGATACCGGCAAGCCAAAGGTTGACAAGCACAATCCTGATCCAGCACTGCGTTCGCGCCCATCACTAGGTTTGGAGATTCTTAAAGGTTTTACATTTAATGGCAAAACCGAATGGTCGGGCGGCGAAATTTACGACCCCAAAAGCGGCAAAACCTATAGCAGCTATATGAATTTTGATGGCAGCAACAAAGATGTACTCAAGCTAAGGGGCTACATCGGCATTTCACTAATTGGCCGTACAAATACCTGGACCAGAGTTAAATAAAAATAGTAACAGAGTACAAAGCCGGGCCAAAACGTCCGGCTTTTTTTATGGCAGGATCACGCAAAAAGTGCTCCCCTTGCCTTCAATGCTCTGCACATGAATATTGCCCCCCGATACCTCAAGAAATTCTTTAACCAGCAACAACCCTAAACCAGTACCTGATTCCTGCTCCGTTCCCCTTCGCTTGAACTGATTATCCAATTCGAAAATATGGTCGATTTTATCTCTTGGAATGCCAATGCCGTTATCCTCCACACAAATCACGCCTTTGCCGTTGGGGTCGGTCTTCGAATTCAGAGTGATGTTGCCTCCCCGGGGAGTGAATTTTATGGCATTGTTTATCAGATTGATTAGCACGCTCATAAGGATGTTCCTGTCTATGACGCAGATGGCTTCCTCAGCTATTTCGTTTATCAATTGTTGTTGCTTTTGTGATGCTCTGGTATTGAGAATCAAAAAAACCTCTTCCACAAGTTTCTTCACTTCAACTTCGACGGGTTTATTCGAAAATCCCTGTCGCTGTGCCCTGGCCCAATCGAGCAGGTTGACCAGCAGGGCATAGGTGTTGCTCGCCTGCATCTTTTT
>DAIOUP010000140.1:0-5752 GCA_036759465.1 Bacteroidales bacterium | reverse complement strand
CCTGAAGATCAATGCCAAGGCGTTTGAAAACCAAAGGAATTAATCCAAGATGGTCCACGCCGGCGTTTTTGATAGTTATCTCGGATGCTGTCATGGCTGCCATGCCTATGAAGCTGCCCACTTCGATCATGTCGGGAAGCAGACGGTGTGTAGTCCCCTCAAGCCGATCCACACCGTGCACCTTTAACAAGTTTGAACCAATGCCTTCGATTTTTGCACCCATACGCACCAGCATCTGGCTTAGCTGCACCAGGTAGGGCTCGCATGCAGCATTGAATATTGTCGTCGTTCCTTTGGCCAGACATGCTGCCATGAGTACATTGGCTGTGCCTGTTACGGAAGCTTCATCAAGAAGAATGTACTGGCCACTCAGTTGTCCGCTGAGCGCATAATATTTATTTTCAGCAGCTTCAAGTTTAGCTCCCAGTTTAACCAGCCCGTGGAAATGTGTGTCGAGCCGACGTCTTCCAATCTTGTCGCCGCCCGGAAAGGGTGCAAAAGCTTTACCAAATCTGGCGAGCATAGGGCCGGCTATCATGATGCTTCCTCTCAGCCTGTTGGCTCTTTGAAAGAAGTCAGGCGTCCTGAAAAAATCAAAATCGATGTTTTCTGCGGTGAGTCGCACAATGCTCCGCTCAGGCCTTTCGACGGTAACTCCCATATCGGCCAGCAGTCCGATGAGGTTGTTTACATCGACTATGTCGGGAAGGTTCTCTATTTCAACTGTTTTATCGGTCAGCAAACAAGCACATAATACCTGTAACGCCTCGTTTTTTGCGCCCTGAGGCACAATTTCACCACCCAGGGTATGACCGCCTTCGATACGAAATGACTCCATTGCTGCTCGCATTATTATGTAAAAATCCGGACACGGGGTTGAGGTTTAATAACGTCAACAGGCAAGTCCGGTTTATTTATTTGCCTGGTAAACCCTCAGGCAGATGTGGGCTATTTGTATTTCTTCCTCTGTATCAGGTGTTGTTGTTGCTGCTGCTTTTTGTTGGGCTTTTTCTTCTTTATGCCTGTGAGCACCGAATGCGATTGTGGCCCTCCTTTGCCTATCAGATCGGCCGATGCCTGAAGCTTGATGTTTTCAGGTAGTTGGAGCTTTCCGCCGGAGAGCTCATGCAGGTCGTTGAGAATTACAGCATCGTTAACCGAATCCTTGTTATAGGTTAAATACAGCCGCTTCATCTGGTTTGCAATGGCCAGCGCAAAGGCTTCTTTTTCCTCTGGATCGCTGATCTGAATGCCTTCGCGTATCATTCTCAGTATGATAGAGCCATAGTGGCCATGGCGCTGCTCGTTTTTGGCATAGCCTATATGCTTTGGCTTCAGCTGCATTGAGCTTTTTTCCGGCACCGGATAAGGGCTGTCCACATCGAGCTTGAAATCGCTGATGATGTGAAGATGATCCCACAGCTTATGGAGATAATCTTCCGACTCCTTAAGATGAGGATTGAGCTGGGCCATGACGCCTACCAGATAGTGTGCGGCCATGGTGCGTTGCAGCCTGTCTTCAATCTGAATAAGTTTTGAAATCATTTCCTGGATTACACGTCCGTATTCAGGGATGACCAGATTGCTTCTTGAGGTATTGTATTCCATGCTAAGCGTTATTCTAGTTTCCGGGGTGGAAAGTGGTGCAAAGTTAAGCAATTTATACTCAGCCTGATGTTTGCCAGTCAGGTCCTGATCAAATCGGGAATTATTGAATGATTCTTAGTCGTGCAAACTTTAGCAGCAACTGTTTTTGCCCGATCCCATTGAAGTGAACCGTGGCTTTTTTATTGGCGCCACTGCCTTCCACTTTCACCACCTGACCAAAACCGAATTTTTGATGTTCGACCTGCATGCCTGTTTCGAGGTTCTCTGTGTCGGAAGCCTGAAAATCATCCCTGCCTGAGGTTTGGCTTTCAGCGCTTGCTGTTGGCATTGGCCGGCGACCCGGAAGGGGCGATTTTGCAGGCTCGGTGAAGCTGCCTTTTGCCAGTTTTCGTGGTGTTTCAATAAAAACAGGGTCAATCTCTTCCAAAAACCGGCTTGGTTCCGAAAGGCTGAGGCTGCCCCAGCGGTAGCGCGTTTCGGCGTGGCTAATGGTTACTTTTTTCATTGCACGGGTCAGGGCCACGTAAAACAATCTGCGTTCTTCCTCCAGCTCGGCTCTGGTGCCCAGCGACTGTATTGAAGGAAAAAGGTTCTCCTCCAATCCAACAATGAAAACATACGGAAACTCAAGGCCTTTGGCAGCATGAATGGTCATCAGACTAACATAATCGCCGCCTTCTTCGTCTTTTTTATCTGCATCCGTAAGCAATGCCACCTGTTGCATAAAATGCCCCAGCGATCGGGCAGGTCTACCGTCTTCGCCAAGTTCGTCGGGCTCAGGCTCGCGCTCACTGAATTCCATGATGGCATTGAGCAACTCTTCAATGTTTTCGATGCGGTTGACGGACTCAATGGCGTCTTCTTCCTTTAGTGCATTGACTATGCCCACCGACTTTGTGATGTGGTTGGCAAGTTCGAAGGCCGATTTGGATTCGAGCTGCACAATGAAGCTGCGAATCATGGTTACAAATTCCTGAAGCTTGTTCACCGTGCCACGATTCAATTCCGCCAGGGCGGCAGGGTTCTCTGCAATCAGGTTGAAAATGCTGGTTTTGTGGATGTTGGCTAAAACCTGAAGCTTTTCGATGGTCGTCTTGCCAATCCCTCTGGCGGGATAATTGATAACACGCAGCAGGGCTTCTTCGTCGTTGGGATTTATCACAAGCCTGAAATAGGCCAAAAGGTCTTTTACTTCCCTGCGGCTGTAAAACGAAACGCCACCATAAATTTTATAAGGTATTCCCTGTCGGCGCAAGGCTTCTTCCAGGGTGCGCGATTGGGCATTGGTGCGGTATAATATGGCGAAATCCTTGCTGGGCAGCTGTTTCGACATTTTCAGCCCAAAAATGCTATTGGCTACCAAAGTGCTTTCTTCGGTGTCGGATGTCGCTTTCAACACCGTGATGAGCTCGCCCTCCTCGTTTTCGGTCCACACTTTCTTTTTTATCTGGTCTTTGTTGTTTTCGATTACAACATTGGCCGCATTTACAATCGTTTTGGTCGAGCGGTAATTCTGTTCCAGCCTGAAAAGATGATAATCGGGGTAGTCTTTCTTGAAATTTAAGATATTTTGAATGTTGGCCCCGCGGAAGGCATAAATACTCTGCGCATCGTCGCCCACCACGGTGAGGTTTTCGTGTGCGGCGGCTATCTGCTTGATTATATGATATTGAGCAAAATTGGTGTCCTGATATTCATCAACGAGGATATAGCCAAATCGATGCTGATACTTGTGAAGCACATTCGGAAAATCTCGAAAAAGCATGTTCGTGTTAAACAGCAGATCGTCGAAATCCATAGCATTGGCACGTTTCAGCCTGGCATTATAGGTGCGGTAAAGCTCTCCGGTGAGCGGTTTTCCTGCGGCGTGGTCGGCGTTTACAATCTCTTGGTCGGCCAGATAGTTTTCGGGCGAGTACAGGTTCGATTTGGCGTTCGATATGCGGTTCAGCAGATAGGATGGATGATAGACTTTAGGGTCGAGCTGCAACTCTGATAAAATCTTCTTTAACAGCTGTTTACTATCGTCGGTATCGTAAATGGTAAAATTTTCCGGATACCCGAGATGATGCCCGTCGACGCGCAGAATGCGGGCAAAAATGCTGTGAAAAGTACCCATCCAGACATTGCGTCCTTTGGCTGGCCCGATGAGCTGCATAATACGCTCTTTCATTTCGCGTGCAGCTTTGTTCGTAAAGGTGAGGGCCATAATACGGAATGGGTCGGCACCCTGTTGAAGCAGATAAGCAATGCGGTAGGTGAGTACCCTTGTTTTGCCTGCACCTGCCCCTGCAATGATCATCACAGGGCCTTCGGTATGCTCCACGGCTTTGCGCTGGGCGTCGTTTAGGTGAGATAGAAAATCAGTCAAGCTCCGGTTTTTTGAGGTGCAAAAATAGGCAAAATCGGGGGGCGGATTTGGGATAAAATCCCCATTTGAAGGGATGTAAAATTTTATCCGGCCGAAAAAAAGCGATCCTGAACGGATAGATCTAAAAAATCGAAATATGATGCAATAACCTGAATAACAGGGTTATCTGTTGCCCTCGCGAAAAAGGGTTTTGCAATTGCCGCACAAATGAGGCGATTTCTGATCGATGTCTTCCACATAAGTACTCGATTGCATCACACAACCCGGGTTATGGCAGTGTATCAGTCCGAAGCAATGCCCCAGCTCGTGATTCACTTCTTTTAAAAATCTGGCATGAAACAAGGCTTCGTTTTTCGCAAGCCCATAGCGTTCATTGGTAAGCCTATAGCCTGAGGCGATGGCTGTTTTACCTCCAAGATAGGCCTGACCAAAAATATAGGTGAGGATAGGGATAAATAAATCAACATCGAATAAACCTACAAGCTTCTGATTATCAGCAGCATCATGGCTATCGATGAAGCGAAGAATCTGGGTTCCGTTGTATTGTTTTCTTACTGCATCGAAATAGGCATTTAAATCGAGGTATTCGTCAACAATTTTCACTTCGGCCTCAAATTCTGAAGACACGCCGACAGCCAGCTCCGACAGCATTTTCTTATCGAAATAGCCATAATTAAGCAGCTTGATCGTCCTTTCAGCCATCCGCGGGGTAAATTAGTTCTGAACAGTGCCCTGGTAATCAGCCGTTTTCCTTGAAGCCGTACTTCTTAATCTTGTTGTAAAGGGTAACCCTGTCCACCTTAAGCGCCTTTGCAGCCCGCGAAATGTTCCAATCGTATTTTTCGAGTACGGCTTTAACATGTTTGCGCTCAAGTTCCTCGAGACTTTCTGTAAGTGTTTGGCTAGTTTCTTTGAGTAGGGGCAAATCCTTGATCCTGATTTCTTTACCATTGCCTACCACAATGGCGCGTTCGATCATGTTTTCGAGCTCGCGCACATTGCCGGGAAAATCGTATTCCTGCAGCTTCGATAAGACGCTTTCTTCTATGCTTACAGGATTTCGGCTCATCGCAGTGCAGTATTTTCTGATGAAGTGCTGAACCAGAACGGGGATATCGTCCTTACGCTCACGAAGTGGAGGAATTCGTATGTTAACCACATTAAGGCGATAATAAAGATCTTCCCTGAAACGCCCTTCATCCACCATTTGCTTAAGGTCGCGATTTGTCGCACAGATAACCCTGAAATCGGAAGTAATCAGCTTGCTCCCGCCAACACGCATAAAGCTTTTGGTTTCCAATACCCTGAGCAGTTCAATCTGCATTTTTATAGAGATAGTGGCAATTTCGTCGAGAAAAATTGTGCCGTTGTCAGCCATCTCAAAACGGCCTTTTCGGGTGTAAATAGCACCGGTGAAAGCCCCTTTTTCATGCCCGAACAGCTCGCTCTCGAGCAAACTTTCGCTCAACGCTCCACAATGAACACTTACGAGGGGGAAAAACCTGCGCGGCGAATTGGCGTGAATAGCTCTGGCAATCAACTCTTTGCCTGTTCCGCTTTCGCCGGTTATGATCACCGAGCTGTTTGTAACGGCCACCTTCTGCACCTCCTCCAAAACCTGCTTTATCTCTGCACTGTTGCCAATAATGTCGTCCACATTCTCGAGCTTGAGCTGCTCGCGAAGCTGGGTGTTTTCCTCAGCAAGCATAATCTGCCGCGAGGCATTGCGAATCAGGTGCGATAAATCGTCAGGGTCGAAAGGTTTGGTCACAT
>DAIOUP010000139.1:0-5787 GCA_036759465.1 Bacteroidales bacterium | reverse complement strand
CAGTATAATATATGGAGAAAAGAAAGTAATTTTGCCGCCCCTTAACAGGCAGTAATCTTTGTTGCTGTCAGTGGGCTGAGGGGGATTCAGATATCCGTTTAGGTAAAACCATACGGATGCCGGTGGTCAGGCCGACGTCGAATCTTGATTTTTTTTGAATTTTTTTTGCATCCAAAAAAAATCATTATTGCGTATATTTGTATAAAGGGCTGGAGATGATTGCCGATTCCGACCGTCCCCCTGGCCAAAGGCAAAAGATTATTAGAACACAAGATTATTATACATGGTGAGGAAGGATGAATACGGACTTCACGAACTTCTGAAGAAGATATTCGGATTCGACCATTTCAAGGGCAATCAGGAAGCTATAATTAAAAGCGTTCTCGAAGGCAACCATACTTTTGTGGTAATGCCGACCGGAGGAGGCAAATCTCTTTGCTATCAGTTGCCTGCGCTCATGAGTGAAGGCACAGCAATCGTTGTTTCACCGCTTATTGCCCTGATGAAAAATCAGGTAGATACTATCCGCAATTTTGGCACTGAGTATGGAATTGCTCACGTAATGAACTCATCGCTTTCAAGAGCCGAACTCAATCAGGTTCGCGAAGATCTGATAGCAAAGAAAACCAAACTTTTGTATGTAGCGCCCGAATCACTCACTAAGGATGAAACTGTTGATTTCCTCAAATCGCTTACCATCTCGTTTATCGCCATCGACGAGGCCCACTGTATTTCGGAATGGGGTCACGATTTCAGGCCCGAATACCGCAGGCTAAGGCCAATCATCAACGCCATCAACCCGAAGCTGCCCGTGATAGCCCTAACGGCAACGGCCACTGTAAAAGTTCAGCAGGACATCCTTAAAAATTTGGAAATCACCAACGCCAAAATATTCAAATCGTCCTTCGACAGGCCAAACCTTTACTATGAGGTTAAGCCAAAGACAGACGATGTGATGAAGGATATTATCAGGTATATCAAAAACAATCCTGGAAAATCGGGTATTGTATATTGCCTGAGCCGCAAAAAAGTTGAGGAGATAGCCGAAACGCTTGAAGTAAACGGCATCAGGGCATTGCCCTACCACGCCGGACTCGACAGCGGAACACGCACCGCAAACCAGGATAAGTTTTTGATGGAAGAGGCGGAGGTAATTGTGGCTACCATTGCCTTCGGCATGGGTATCGATAAACCGGATATCCGATTTGTGATACACCACGATATGCCAAAAAGCCTCGAAGGTTATTATCAGGAAACCGGAAGAGCAGGTCGCGACGATGGCGAAGGCAACTGTCTGGCTTTCTTCAGCGAAAATGACATTACGAAGCTCGACAAGTTTAATAAGGATAAGTCGGTAGCCGAACAGGAAATAGCCCGCGAACTCCTCAACGAAGTTGTGAACTATGCCGAATCGACAGTTTGCCGGCATAAGCTGCTGCTGCACTATTTTGGCGAGACCTATGAGCAGGATAACTGCGGTGCATGCGACAACTGCCTCAACCCCAAGGAAAAGGTTGACGGTCAGGAAGACGTAAAATTAGTTATTGAAGCGGTGCTCAGCTTGAAGCAACAATTCAAGGCCAAGCAGATTGTTGAACTCATTACCGGGAAAAAGTCGGGCGATATCAAAAGCCTTAAGCTCGACAACAATGAGTATTTTGGTGCTGGCGAAGAAGAGGACGAACGTTACTGGAATGCCGTTATCCGTCAGGCACTTATTCATAAGTTGCTGAGCAAGGAAATTGAAAATTATGGCATTCTGAAAGTAACCAAGGAAGGTAAAGATTACCTTAAAAAGCCCTTCACCATAATGCTGGCCAAAGACCATAAATACGATGGCCAGGAAGACGACGAGCTCGAAGCCGCCAAAGCCGGCGGTCCTAAGGGCAGCGGCACCGATACTACCTTGTTCTCGATGCTCAAGGACCTGCGTAAAGCCATTTCGAAAAAGGAAAATCTGCCTCCCTTCGTCATTTTCCAGGACCCCTCGCTCGAGGATATGGCCATACAGTATCCTATTACTTTTGAGGAACTTACGCAAATTGTCGGCGTAGGAACAGGAAAAGCTACCAAGTACGGTGAGCCTTTCATCAAGCTCATCAGGCAATATGTGGAAGAAAACGAGATTATCCGGCCTAATGACATGGTGGTTAAGTCGGTTCCCAGCAAAGCAGGGCTAAAAGTGGAAATCATCAAGGCCATCGACCGTAAAATGCAGCTTGAAGACATCGCTTATGCAAAGAATCTGACCTTCGACGAACTGCTCACCGAAATGGAAAGTATCGTGTCCAGCGGTTCACGCATTGATATCCGATACTATATCGACGAATTTGTGGATGAATATCATCAGGAAGAAATTATTGACTACTTCCGCGAAGCGGAAACCGATTCGGTTGAAGTTGCCCTTCGCACACTTGGCGATTCGGAATATACCGAAGAGGAAATCAGACTGATGCGTATTAAATTCATTTCGGAGGTAGGTAATTAATCACTCCTTCCATCGCATGCCCAAACTAAACGCCCTGACCAGAATCGGACTTTTTGTTGCTTTTGCGGCAATAATAATTTCCGCCTGCGGGACGCCCAAAGCACGTCTACCCAAGCCGAAGGTGCTCATCAGCCAAAACACGCTAACCCAGGTACTCTCCGATGTTCACCTTGTGGAGGCTGCAATGAATATGCGTCGAAATAACGGTCAGGAATTTGAGAACCAAAAGAATGCGATTTTCGACTCGGTTTTCGTTCACTACTCGATCACACCTCAAATTCTGGAAGACAACCTGCTATACTATAATCAGCAGCCCCAAATCATGGAAAAGGTCTATCAGGACGTCATCGATAGCCTGATGAGCCTGCAGAAAAACCTGCGTCTCGACGACGGAATGCCCCGCTAACGGGTGAACAGGGCAAAGCGGTTTTCGGCACTGCCGCTCACTACAAGGTTGTATGTAAATTCCAGCCTCGAGGAATTCTTGTAAATTCCTGTTCCCGACACCTGCCATCCATTACCGATTACCGGACTGGTAAGCGTAAGTGTATTGCCTACCACAAGGGCCGTGGCCGTACCGCCTGAAGCGGCAAAATTCTGAATGCGCACTTCGGCGGAGTTCGACGGGTTGCGCGAGATGCTTACGGTGTAGTTCACCTTGAGCTCATTGTCGCGAACGCTCCAGCTCCCGAGGTATTTCTCTATGGGATCGGTATCAGGGCCGATTTCCTCGTCGAGATTGCAGGATGGGAGCATTAAAGACAAAAAAAGCGCAGTAACCCAAAAAATCACTGCGCTGAATTTTTTTATCGTTTTCATATTCAATTGTTTACCACGAATATCTTTTTCAGAATCCTTTCCTTTTCAGTGGTAAAAGCCACAAAAAAGATGCCGTTTGGCAACGCTGACGAAGAAATATTTAAGCTATGATTTCCCGCCTCAAGACGTTTCGTTGGAAGCAACTGATCGATCTTTCTGCCTCCAGTGTCCAGCAGGTCGATGGATACTGCAGAGGCCTGTTTCAGTGAAAAACGAATGGCGGATTGCCCATTTACAGGATTCGGAAAAATACTCAGTTCATCGTCTTTCTGTCGGGGGTCGAGGCCAACCATTGCCCCTCCGGCCAATATTACGGCATCAATTATATTGTCGGTGGTCGGAGGCCAGATATAAGGATTGGAAATCGATTTGTCGGGCTTGATAACGATTACCGTCGGGTAGGCTGAGAGCTGAAAAAGGTGAAAGGCCGCATTGCCACCACCGTCGAGGCCGCTGGCTGTTGGAAATGTGAGGTTGAAAACGGAATCGAAAAAGATGACATCAGGGTTGGTGCCATTGTAGTTGATCCCCATGAAAAATACATCGCCAAGGTTGCGCCCGAAGGCCTCAAAAGCCCCTTGAAAATGAGGAGCATAGAGTTGGCAAGGGCCACAGGAAACAGAGAAAAAGTCGAGCACAACGATTTTACCCTGGTCGAGCAGCGGATAAAGCTCAACCACGGTTCCATCAACCGTTTTAACATTGAAGTTGGGTGCGACGGTTAAGGGAGTCTGGGCTTGTGCGTATTGTGCAAAGACTGAGAATAAGAACAGTATAGGTAATAGTCTTTTCATGCCTGGTCAGGATGGTAAATATCTACAAATATATATGTATTCGTTGAAGTCCGTCAAGCCGACCAATGACAGCCGTCAAGCACTATCAATTAAACACTGATAATCAGCGAATAAGATCAAATACCCTGGAAGCGAGCCGGCTTGCGCCAATGCGGAAAAGTTTGGGATTGAGCCACTCCTCGCCAAGAATGCCTTTTACAAGCTTGTAATAGATTAGCGCGGTTTCGGGTTCAGCTATGCCTCCTGCAGGTTTAAACCCTACTTTCCGGCCGGTTATCTGATAATACTCCCCGATCGTTTCGAGCATCACTACGGCAGCCTCGGGGGTGGCTGCAGGTTGCACCTTTCCGGTTGAAGTTTTCAGAAAATCAGCTCCGGCAAGCAATGCCAGTTCCGAGGCTTTTCGGATGATTTCGGGCTTTGCCAGCTCGCCGGTCTCGAGAATAACCTTTAGATGGGCTTTTCCGCACGCCGCCTTCACTGCCTTAACCTCCTCATAGATTGCATCATGATTGCCTGCCAGCATCAGCCCTCGCGAAATAACCATATCAATTTCGTCGGCACCCTGATCAGCTGCCCACAAGGTTTCGGCCAGCTTGAGGTGCAGGGGCAATTGACCCGAAGGAAATGAACACGAAACGGTGGCTACCTGTATGCCACTGTTTTTCAGCAAACTGCTCCCAAGCGCCACAAACGGCATATACACACAAATTGCTGCAACACTTACATTCTTTCCTGAGCCGGCAAAATCAAGTGCCTGATTGCAGAGCAACCGGATGCGCTCATCATTGTCGGTGGCCTCGAGGGTAGTGAGGTCAATACAGGAAAAGATGGTTTTCCAGGCTTGGGCTAATTCCTCGTCGGTGAGCGAAATACCTGTTAACTGCCCAATGCGTGCCGACAAAGTCTCCGTAGTTTGATGATACGCTGAAAATTTCATTTTTTCGGTTTTGTGCAAAATTACGCTTTTCGTCGGGCCGCCCAAGGCCTCTGGTTATCCGGTAACGTAGGTGATATTCAAAAACGGATATCCGTTTTCGGATAAACCGGAATTTGCACAATAATTTGTGCAACGCTTTAAAATATTATTTACTTGATATATAATTGGTTAGAATACCTTCGGCTCATTGAACTTAGATTCGGCACATGTTTTGCCTGGAAGGGTTCAAAATACTTACAACAATGTTTGGTCTCAGCATAGCGAAAAAGCAGACACGCAATCACAAGTATTACAAATGCACACGTTGTGGCTACATTTCCATTGTCAGGAACACCGAGTGTCCGATTTGCGTAAAAGACGGTTTTAACCTAAAAATGAGAGAAGTATGAGCATGCAGATCAATGAGGTTTATACCCTTCAGCAGATTCAGTCGCAGGGATTGACGGAGCATCCGGCCCGTGAGGTTAACGCCAAGGTTTATCTGAACGGCGAAAAAGTATATTTCTTCGAACTTATTGACAACCAGCAAGCATATCGTTTGTATTCAATAATCAACAAACGGTCTTTTTTTCTTTAAACCTTTTCCTCGATGCTCCCTACAGCCCAGGGGAGCTGATTTTTGTGCAAGCAGCCCGCTAACCAGAAAAAACCCCAAGGCTCCCGCCACGGGGTTTTTTTATTTTGCCAAACAACAGATTAACAATCAATACGCAGCATCTCTTCCGGCCAAATGCACCATATTGCGT
>DAIOUP010000138.1:0-5839 GCA_036759465.1 Bacteroidales bacterium | reverse complement strand
CATTCATATTGATCAGGATACGGCTCTGGTGGCCTTTGGCGGCATCAAGCTGCGCACCTCGCCCGAGAAGCTTACGCCGCTTTCGCGCAGGGAGGCACGCAAAATTGCGCAACCCCGCCGCATGAAGAGTGCACCGGGTATAGCCGACGACATCAACGAAAAAGCAGCTGCTTTCAGCCTTACCATCGACGTGCGCGGCAAAAGGGCGGAAGAAGCCATTGAGCTGGTCGAAAAATATCTCGATGAGGCTATGTTGTTGAGCATTAAAGAGGTAAGTATTCTACACGGCAAGGGCAACGGCATCCTCCGAAGGGTCATTCGCGAAATGCTGAGCAAAACCAAAAATGTGGCTTCCTTCGAAGATGCCACTCTCGAAACGGGCGGGCACGGGATCACAAGGGTACGATTGAAGTGAGAAAGTGTGCAGCATGTGATGTTGAACGGGAATAAATGGTAAGCCGGAAATATTTATACATCTTATCTAGCCCTGCTTTTGCCTTGCCTTGGCATATTGTAGCTGAAGCTCAAATCCGTTGATTTTGTTCAGGATATAGCCGAATCACTATTTTTACTTTTCACGAAAAGATTTGGTGATGAGCAAGCATTTGTTGCGTTTTTTCCTGATAATGATCATGGTTTCGGGCCGGATAAGCCTTTCGGCGCAGCATCAAGAAGCCGAATGGCCTTACCAATGGCCCGCCGACAGCCTCGTTGCTGCCCGCCTCGATGAGTGGCAGGACTGGAAGTTTGGGGTAATAATCCACTGGGGACCATACAGCCAGTGGGATGTGGTAGAAAGCTGGAGTCTTTGTCCGGAAGATGAGCCATGGTGCCAGCGGACAGGGCCTTGTGCCGAAAACTACCATAAATATGTCGAGGCTTATAGGCGTATTCATCACATCTGGTACCCTGCGGCTTTTTCTCCAGAAAAATGGGCCGGGGCCTGCCGCGAAGCAGGTATGCGATATCTGGTATTTACTACAAAGCACCATGATGGCTTTTGTATGTACGACAGCCGCTATACCGACTACCGTATTACCTATCCATCGTCTGCTTTTTCGCGGCATCCAAAGGCCGATGTTGTAAGGGCCGTGTTCGATGCATTCAGAGAACAAGGCCTGGCCACAGGCGTTTATTTCAGTAAGCCCGACTGGAGTAGTCCCGATTATTGGTGGCCGTATTTTCCGCCTTTCGACCGCAATGTCAACTATAATCCTTTTCAGTACCCTGACCGCTGGCAGCGCTTTAAGGAGTTCACCTACAATCAGATAGAGGAGCTGATGGCCAACTATGGAAAGGTAGATATTTTGTGGCTCGACGGTGGCTGGGTGCGTCCGGCCGGATCGCTCACCGATGAAACACGACCCTGGCTGGGTAAGAACCAATGGATTCAGGATGTTGATATTCCGCGCATTGCCGGGATGGCAAGGCAACATCAACCCGGCTTGCTTATTGTGGATCGCACTGTGCACGGCGAATTTGAGAACTATCGCACGCCTGAGCAACAAATACCCAACATAAAGCCTGACTACCCCTGGGAAAGCTGCATCACCTTAGGCAGTTCGTGGTATGCCGTTCCGGGCGAGCAATACAAGTCGTTGCACTGGATAATTCACACCTTAGTAAAAATTACCGCCAAAGGTGGCAACTTTTTGCTGGGCATCGGACCTGATAAAACGGGTGATATTGTACCGGAGGTTTACCAGCGCCTGAAAGAAACCGGCAGCTGGATGCAAACCAATGGCAGGGCGATATACGAAACCAGGCCGCTGGAGCCTAATGCAGAAGGAAAGTTTGCCTGGTCACAATCGAAAGATGGGGCTACCCAATACCTTTTTTACCTGCTTGACGAAAATGAAGGTATTCCTTCGGTTATCCAACTCCCGAAAGGGTTTGCCGCTGAAAAAAACACAATTCAATTGCTTGGTCATAATCGGGCGCTGCGGATAAGGCAACATAAGGGAAGCCCTGAGGTCCAAATTCCTTCTGTATTACGAAGCAAATTTGCTGGAAGTCCGGCATTGGTATTCAGCCTGAGCAGGTAACAAAGCGCTCAAACGAAGGATATATGCGAGGCCTGTAAATCAGTAAAGATCTTTTTCGATCGTGTTCGTGATTTTTTTTCTGATCATTCTAATCTGACCAATCGATAAGTAATTTCGTAGGTGCGTGACGGGGCACAGCAAATTACTGTAAAATTCTGATTGACAAATGTTTTGAACCTTAGTATCGGGGTAGCTCAAAATTATTTTCAAGGCCCTACAACGCTTGAAGCAGAAAGTTGTCATTATGCCTGTAAATCAATAAATCAAGCCATGAATATAGAAAAGCTTGCCGTCAGCGGGCGAAAAATCGGCCTTCTGACGATGCCATTCCTGATCGCTGGGGTAATACTCAACATTTACTTCCCTGATTTTTTCAGCGTCAACGGACCGTCTCCTGCGGTTTGGAATGCCTCGCTGGGGCTTACGCTCGCAGGTATGGTAATCTGGATTTGGACTGCTGACCTAATCCTTATAAAAGTGCCACGTAATCAACTCATTACCAGTGGTCCTTACAGGTTAATGAAACATCCGTTATACACCTGTATCGGATTAATGGTGCTGCCTTTTGCGGGCTTGTTGTTCGATACCTGGCTCGGAATACCGATTGGGATGACTGTTTATCTGGGGTCAAGATTATATGCTCCGGAGGAAGAGCAAATTCTTGCCAAAACATTCGGCAAAGCCTGGAATGAATATGAAAATAAGGTTTTGTTGCCCTGGATCTGAAAGGCAAAATGCATGTTAATGGTGTGGCTGAGCGCAAATTGCGAAGCCTTCCCTAAATAAATAAAAATGAATGTATTATAACGTTCTTTACGTTGAATATGGAATTCAGTAAAGCTTTGCTTTCGACGGGAATGCTCGCGGTTGTTGTGTATGTTGCTCACGTATTAACTGGTGGAGCGTTATGGAAAGAATACCAGCACCTTCACAGGCCAATCAGCGATCTGACAGGAAGCGGGGCTCCTGATCGCGTTTTGCTTCTTTGGTTCACCAATATTTACGGGGTTTTGGCACTGGTTTTTGCCTTAGCGTTTAGCATGTTTGTTGCCAGCCGGCGATCTGTCATTTTATTTTGGGGAGGCATTTCGCTCATCTTGCTGCATATTGTTTCCATATCCTATTCATTCTTTCCCCAGGATTTGCCGGGCAGCGAACCAACCTTCGCGGGCATGATGCATATTGTTGTTACCGTGCTTATTGTGCCATTCACTATTATATCCCCAATTCTTATAGGCATAGGGTTGAAAAATGAACCCCGTTGGCAAAACCTGGGACGGTTTTCAATTTTATGTGGTATGCTCATCCTTGTTTTCGGAGGTCTGACGGGATATTTTTTTGCCAACAAACTCTCCTATTTTGGCTTACTCGAAAGGCTCAACATAGGAACGCTGCTTTTGTGGACTTTTGTGCTTTCATTGAGCTTTTCAAGAAAATATTAGCATGAGAAGCAGACTGGCATTTGTTGTATTTTTCGCGCTTCTCAGCGCTGGTGTGCTAAAGGCAGCGGTAACAAACGAACTCCGGCATGAAGATCTTTCGTTGAAAGGATTCATCACCATTTATCATCAGCATCACGATTTTTTTGGCAAAGCTTTTTCATTTCAGGGCATCGAAGGAGGCGGTTTGGTCAATCAGCGGTTTTGTTTAGGTGCCTACACTTCTTTTTTTGCATCTAATTTAAAGGCCGAGATCAATGGCTTTCCACGTTATGTTCGGATTGGTCAGGCAGGAGTCCTTTCGGGCTATTTATTGAAAGGTGAAAGACGGATCAACCCTGGATTTCAGATCAATGCCGGTTATTTTTCGATACGTTTGGACGAAGAAAGATTTGGATTATTTAAGCTTTATCGTGCCGACGAAAGCGAGGATGGTTTGGTTGTCGCTCCTCAGCTTTTTGGAGAATTGGGATTAAAAACATGGTTGAAGGTTAGGGCTGGTTTGTCGTATAATTTCTATTTCCCTGAGAACAAATCGGTTTTCAATCGGGCTGACCTTAACGGACTCTCGTTCACTTTCGGCATTGTTTTTATCCCATCGAGGTAATTTAGTGCGGAAGACCATTGTCTTAAACGCACTTTTCCATGCACAGGCTAAGAAGAAAATGGATTTTGCCGGATCGTTTGATAAAAAAAGGGAGAGCTTATGACAATTACTCTTCCAAATACCATCCCGGACGGCCTGTCAGAAAACCCGATGCGAGCAGGTAGAACTGCTCCGGAGCTTCGGCATGCACCCAATGCGAGGCACCTTCGATGGTGATAATTTCGGCGAAGGGGAAATTTTTGCGGATTAGCGGATAATCGGACGGAAGGATATAGTCTGAATTTCCTCCGCGTATGAACAAGGTGGGTTTGAGGAATTCGAGATCAGTTTCCACCGTGTCGAACATCTGGTGCAGGTTGTTGCGTATGCCTCTGAGGTTCATCTTCCATTCCAGCTGGTCTTTGTCGCGCCAGTGGAGGTTTTTCATAATGAACTGCCTGATGCGCAGGTCGTTGATGCGTCTGTCGAGTGCGGCCTCTACTTCAGACCGGCTTTTAACTTTTTCAAAATCAACCGACTGCATAGCCTCTATGATGGCCACATGCTGTGGCCGGCTGCCGTATGAGCGGGGGCTTATGTCGGCCACGAGCAGCTTTTTCACTCTTTCGGGTCGTTCCATGGCATAGCGCATGGCCACCTTGCCTCCCATGCTATGGCCCAGCAGGGCGGGCTGCTCAAAGCTCAAATCGTCAATCAGCTCATCAAGGTCGGCGTTGAGGGCAATGTAGTTGAAGGTGTCGCTGTGGGGCGAGTTGCCGTGATTGCGCTGATCGGGGATCACCACATCGAAACCCTCGTCGGCTATGCGACGGCCAAAAGTGACCCAATTGTCCGAAAGCCCGTAAAGGCCATGCAGGATGATGAGCGGTTGTGCACCCGTGTCGCCGTAACGGCGGAAAAAGAGCTTCATCGCGTTATTTTGAGGCGGCAAAATTAGAAGAAAACAAGCTATTGTTCGTCGAGGTTAAGCTCGGCGCCATGTCCTTTGAGGCCGAAAAACCGTCGCAGGCCATAAACCCCCAGATAGGCAAAGGGCGTGTCGAGTAGGGCAACGATGGCTTTGAATAAATAACCGTTGCCCAGGAGCTTCGGAAAAAGTTCCCATTCAATTACTCCAAACGAGCACAGAAGTGTCAGCACCGTTACGGTATCTACAAATTGGCTGGTGAATGTGCTCAGGTTGTTTCGAATCCACAAGTGTTTACCATTGGTGACGCCTTTCCAGAAATGAAAGACATGAACGTCGATAAACTGCGCAGTGAGGTACGCCGCAAGCGATGCGCCAACCGCCAGAAAAGTGAATGCAAAAGCCTTTTTAAATTCGGCATCGCTCAGTGGCGACCATTCGGTAGCCGGTGCAAGGGTTGATACGATGACAATCAGCAAGGCAAAAGCCGAAGCAAAAATCCCTGCAATAACCAGAAAATTGGCCCTTCGTTTGCCATAGACTTCCGACACAATGTCGGTTACCAGAAAAGTTACCGGATAGGCAATAATGCCCACGCTAAGCTCGAAACGAAATAGCCCGAGCGGATTCCAGAAGAAGAATTTCTGAAAAATCAGGTTGCTGGTTACCAGAGAAGTGATAAAGAGCCCGCCGAGAATGAGATAAAGCATTTCGGCCTGGCTGCGCTGTTTCAGGCTCAATTTGGGTGGTTGTTGATCGGTCATTTTGTTTTATAAAAAACACCTCCCGAAAATAAGGCTTCGGGAGGTGTTTGGTTTATCAATAATGCTTTATTTGTAGG
>DAIOUP010000137.1:0-5864 GCA_036759465.1 Bacteroidales bacterium | reverse complement strand
CGACGATGACCACCACCCGTCGTTGGTAATCAATCCCCCAAGGCCCAACAATATTATCAGGCAATACAATCAGTTGCTCCATTCATTGGCATGCAATCTGGAAATCAAATACCTGCATCTCAACCCGTTTTTCGCCGGGTCGGATGGCCGGCTACTGCACCGATATACAATTGATGGTCTTCACTTTACCGAAGATGCCTACCGCAACTGGGCAGATTTGTTGCATTGTTTATTGCTTAAAAAATGAAAAAAATTTAAAAAGACAATTAATATTTTAAATTATTTAATAATATTGATGTTCTTTTAAAATTTAATTGACAATAATTCGCTACTCACCAACATTGAAAGAAGATGAAAAACTTTACCCTAAAAGCATTTCAAATGTGGTCGCTGCTTGTGATGATGACCGCAACAGTATTTGCACAGACGGGTTTCGAGCCAGTGACTATTCTGATCGACAAATCGGCCCAGACCGGCAATCTGCCTCCTATGATTAACAGCAATGCCAACAATCGTGGCGCTGGTTTCAACGGTCAGTATGTGTTTGTTGCTTCACGTCAGGATGGCAACCATGTGTATTACTGGAACATCGACAATCCGGCAATCCATTCGGAGCTTGATCTCACAGGCGTTGCCGGAGGCACTTTTACCCTTTCCGATCTCACGGTGGTGGGCAATCATGTTTTTGTTTCAAACATGACCTTTGCCGGCGGTGTGTTCAAGGTTTACCGCTGGAACGGACTCACTGCGCAGCCCTCTGTGCTGTTGAGCTATTCCAATGCACCCGCCCGCCTCGGCGATGCCATCTCCATCATTGGCAATCCCGAAGCCAATGCACTGCTGGTTGCCAGCGGCCATGGCACAAAGAACTTCTATGTGTGGAATATCACTTCAGGCATTATTGCCAATCCTGAACCTACTGTTTACAATTTTCCCAACATCGCTGGTGCCAATTTCGGCCGCATTACCAAGGTGATGAACGAGGATCTCTATCTGGCCAGCGGATCACAGTTTGGCCTGCAGTTGCTCAGCCCAAATATGGACACCCTGGCTTCCGTTCAGGCAGGCTATTTCCCCTACTGGAGCATGTATCCCTATATTTTCTACTACAATGCCAAACGCTATCTGGCCTATATTCACGTGAAGGATGCACCCACCGAAAACAAGCTTTATGTGCTCGATATCAGCCAGGCACCTACAACCCTGCAGGCTATTCAGACCATGATGACCGTGCCTTTTGCCAACAGGGTGGTTTATGAACTCAGTTTGGGTGCCAATGCCAACGGCAACGCCTCTGTAGGACTTGACGTTTTCCCCGATGCAAACAACAACATCCTCATGATGGCCTATGCCGCGGCCAACGGCTTTGTTGCGCTAAGGGCTGGTAATGCCTCTGGCCCATCATTCGGACCGGTGACTACAATTATGGATAAGACCAAAGCAGGCGGCAACCTTCCGGCCATCATCAGCAATGCAGGAAATAACCGAGGGGCAGCTTTCAATGGTCAAAAAGTGTTTGTGGCTTCGCGTCAGGATGGAAACCATGTATATCACTGGGACATCAGCAGCCCAAATGCTGCCCCGGGAGAGCTTGATCTGACAGGGGTTTTGGGTGGCACCTTCACACTTTCGGATGCAGCCTGGGCAGGCAACAGTCTTTTTGTTTCGAATATGGCCTTTGCTGGTGGTGAGTTCAAGGTGTACAAATGGGATAACCTGAGCGGTCCGCCCTCGACCGTGCTGAGTATGACCAATGCTCCAGCACGTTTGGGCGATGCCTTTACCGTGCTTGGAAACCCGGCCCAATCGGCCAAACTTATTGCCAGCGGACACGGAACAAAAAATTTCTACTCCTGGAACATTACCGGAGGCAACATTAGCAACCCAGATCCTGTTGTGAACAATTTCCCCAATATAGCCGGAGCCAATTTTGGAAGGATAACCAAAGTAATGAACGAAGACTTGTATCTGGCCAGCGGATCGCAGTTTGGATTGCAACTGCTTAGCCCCAATATGGATACCTTGGCATCGGTTCAGGCCGGCTACTTCCCCTACTGGAGCATGTACCCGCATATTTTCTACTACAATGGAAAGCGTTATCTGGCCTATATCCACATTAAGGATGCCCCGGCCGAAAACAAGCTTTATGTGCTCGATATCAGCCAGGCACCCAACACTTTGACCGCTCTTCAGACCATGATGGATGTGCCCTTTGCCGACCGTGTGGTTCATATGGCCGATCTGGGCGACAATGCCAATGGCAACGCCTCCGTTGGTCTTGATGTTTTGGCCGATGCCGGTGGCAACATCTGGATTATGGCCTATGCGGCAGCCAATGGATTTATTGTTCAGAAGGTGGGCAACCTCCCTGTAGGTATTACCGAAAACAGCTCGTCGCTCAGCTTCAATATGTTTCCCAATCCTGCCGGAAACCAACTAACTATTGCCACTGACAAAACCATCGATAAAATCGAGATCCTCGATATGGCCGGTCGCCTTTACATGCAGCTGCAGCCTGCCACTGCCAAAGTGCGGCTCAACACCGCTTCGCTAAGGCAAGGCGTTTATATGGTTCGGGTGAGTTCCGATGGCGCTGTCTCAACTCGCAAACTGTTAATAAACAGGTAATTGATAGTGAATTTTGGCGCTGAAACTGCCGGCATCCGCGCCGGCAGTTTCTTTTATCCCATCAACCGATGAACGATGTTTTAAAAGTTCCTCAATTAGAAAAAAATCCATTGACATTGCCCATCGAAATCATCAACAACTTTTGGAACAAAGCTTCAGAAATTTCCTTGTGCAATGTGACCGATGGCAAGCCGGCGATCAACGCTACAAAAGTCCTGCTTGGGATTTATAATAAGATCCTGTTTATTAGGTTTCAATGCCCAACCAATCATATCCTGGCCATGTTTACCGAACCCGGTGCACCGGTTTGGGAGGAGGAAGCGGTTGAAGTGTTTTTACAACCTCCCGGTTTCTCAAATGCATATTTCGAAATCGACCTCAACCCGCTGAATACCACCACTCAGCTGAGAATATGCAACAACGGAGCTCAGGGTGATAAGCGGGTTTACAAAGGAGACACACAATGGCGTTGTTCAGGGCTGATCACCAGAACATTTATCGACGGTCATCTCAATACACCAGGGCAATGCAGCGGATGGACTGCCGAGCTGGCCATCCCTTTATTTTCTTTAATTGGCGGGCGCGATTATTCTGGTCTCTGGCGGGCAAACTTCTTTCGGGTGGATGCCTCTAGCGAAAACTTGGCTTATCATGCATGGTTGCCTACAGGCGAAATCGATTTTCATCGCACGGAGTATTTTGGCCAACTCTGTATTGGTTGATCACTCGCACCGTTTGGTAAATAGGCATCTGCTCGGTCGATAATTCTGTATTTTCGTTCGTCCGGCCTTACCTTTGCATTATGGCAAAAAAATCGAATGAGCCTAAATTCTATGTAGTCTGGGCTGGTTTTCAGCCGGGAATATACAAAACCTGGGAGGCATGCCGTCAGCAGGTGCATGGTTTTGCCGCTGCCAAGTTCAAGGCTTTTCCAACGCTCGAGCTGGCCCGCAAGGCCTTTGAAGCCGGCCCTGAAGATGGAAAAAAACTTGCCAAAGCACTCCAGACCACCATGGTTGCCGAGGAATTGGCCGAAAAACCGCTGGGCAACGCCATATGTGTTGATGCTGCCTGCTCAGGCAATCCAGGCCAAATGGAATACCGCGGTGTTTTTGCCGAAACCGGCGCTGAACTGTTCAGAAGCCCGGTATGGGAATTGGGCACCAATAACATAGGCGAGTTTTTGGGCATCGTTCATGCCCTAGCCTGGCAAAAACAAAAAAGAATAAAACTGCCAGTTTACACCGATTCGGAGCTGGCCATCAAATGGGTGCGAAAAGGCGCTGCGCTCAGCAAATTACCGCGCAACGAGAAGACAGAATCACTTTTCGCCGTTATCGAAAGGGCCGAAAAGTGGCTCAAGGAAAACCCCATCGAGGTACCGCTTCTTAAGTGGGATACTGCCCATTGGGGTGAAATACCGGCCGACTTTGGCCGCAAACAGTAAGTAGGATTTATTGAATGCTCAGTCGGGTGACCTTTGCATTTTCGATCAGGATGTCGTAATAATAACCTGACCCCAGGTCTTTGTTGAGCACCACAGTGCCTTCAACCACCACTACATCACCCACCGAAGCAACATCGAGCGTAGTAACGGTTAGGTCGAAAAACTCCTCGCTTCCTGTGCCGTCCTGAATGTGCATCCAATTAACGCCCATGATTGCCGGATTATATTTGGCCACCTGTCCGGTGAGTTTGACAAGCTTTCCTGATAGGCTTTCGCGCTTGTCCCACAATTCTTGCAGGCTGATGCTACCTTCAACAGGCTTAATGGCCACATCCTGACGGGCAAGGTGCGGTGCTCCAACACTCTGTTGCTGTGGCTGCTGCATTTGTGGCTGCATAGCCGCTGTAGCAGGAATAGGAAGACTGCTCAGATTGCCAACGAACAAAATATTGTCAAAAGTCTTATCCAGCTCCTTGCTATGAAAATCGGTCATTTCCATCATCTCGGAGAAATAATATGTCTTGCCGGTTTCCACTTCTTCGGCCGATACAGCAATCCAGGTGTCTTTGCCGTCAATCTTGCCCAGAATGTAGGTGTACATTGGCGTTTGTTTAACCTCTTTTACGGTTATGGCGGTATTGTTTGGATCAAGGGCATAATCCACCTTGGGCTGTTGGTTGCCGCACGAGAAAAGTGCAAATGCGATAAAGAGAACGATGAGTCGGTTCATGGTGTATTGATTTGATAAAGTGAGGCAAAGATAATCCTTAAATTTTGCCGGCGATGATGCTCAATGAGGTTCGTGCCAGCCAGTTACCATGCCCTTGAAATTGCTTGAAGGGGTGGCGCCCATGGTCGAAAAATAAATATGGATAACCATAAAAAGAGACAGCAAAAAGCCCACAGAGGCATGAAGTAGCGCCGTGAGGTAAATACCACTGAAATTACCGATGCGGTTTGCAATAGTCTCAGGAAAGAGCAGCGCAAGGCCGGTGATGATAATTAAGGGAAGCAGCAAATACATAGCTCCAACATAGGTGCCCTGCTGTAGTGGGTTAAACTTACGATCGGCAGTTACAGGAAATGGTGCCTTTTCGCCTTTAAAATGACCGCGCAGATAATAATCCATTTGCTGAAGGACACGTTTAAAGTATCCCTCAAACATAATTCGGTAGTGGCGACCGTTGCCTGTAGCCAGATTGCCGGCTATGAAAATCAGGTAGTTGATCGACACGATTACCCCTGCAATGTTATGAAAGCGAACAGCGAGGTCGAACCGGATGAGTGGAGCATCGGGATTGGAATACTGCATACTGATGCCGGTGGCGATGAGCACCAGAAACATCAGGGCGTTCACGATATGCCATAGGCGCAGCCAAACAGGATATAGGTACAATCTTTCGGCCATGTCAGGGTTTTTTGATTCGGAAAATAATGTGGATGAACACGCCCAGCAGGGTCATGCCAAAAAGCACGATGCTGGTAATGTTGAGGTAAATGTTGCGGTTGGCGCCGATTACATAAGCCTCGTTGAGGATGATGGCGTTGAGGGTGCCCCGGCTTTTGCGCGATTCGATGTTTTGGTATTTGTAGAGCGATGACATCAGCAGCGAGTTAGCCGAATGGCATTCAACGCACTTTTTCACTGCCAGTTCTTTGGGCACAATGTTGTGTGCCACCCACATGGTGTCTTCCACTGCGGTGTGGCATTCGATACAGCGTACAGCGTTGAAGTGCAGTTTGAAATTGGGTAGAAATGCGTGAATGCGATCCAAAGGCAGCTTAAGAC